>CAZTEE010000245.1:0-2490 GCA_964611775.1 uncultured Phycisphaeraceae bacterium
GAAGTGCATCCGCGCGGGCGGCAAGCACAACGACCTCGACGACGTCGGCAAGGACCTCTACCACCACACGTTCTTCGAGATGCTCGGCAACTGGTCCTTCGGCGACTACTTCAAACAAGAAGCCGTCGACCGGGCGTGGGATCTGCTCGTGAGCGAGTGGGGGGTCGACGCGGACCTGCTCTACGCGACTTTCTTCGGAGGGGACGCGGGCGCCGGCCTCGAACCCGACGAGGAAGCCCGCGAACTCTGGCTCCGCCATCTCCCGCCCGAGCGCGTCCTCCCGGGCAATATGAAAGATAACTTCTGGGAGATGGGCGAGACCGGCCCGTGCGGCCCGTGCAGCGAGATCCACATCGACTCGCGCCCCGATGCCGAACGCCGCTCCGGCCCGCCCGGCCGCGATCTCGTCAACGCCGACCACCCGGACGTGATCGAACTCTGGAACCTCGTGTTCATCCAGTTCAACCGCACCGCCGCCGGCCTGCGCCCGCTCCCGGCGCGGCACGTCGACACCGGCATGGGCCTCGAGCGCATCACACGCGTGCTCCAGGGCGTGCGCAGCAACTACGACACCGACCTCTTCACGCCGATCTTCGAGAAGATCCGCGAGATCACCGGCGCCCCGGCGTACGCCGGCGCGCTCGACTCGCCGCGCGACATCGCGTACCGCGTCATCGCCGACCACATCCGCACGCTTACATTCGCCATAACCGACGGCGCCGACCCGTCGAACGACGGCCGCGGCTACGTCCTGCGCCGAATCCTCCGCCGCGCCGTACGCCACGGGCGTCAGACGCTCGGCGCCGGCGGCCCGTTCCTGTGCGACCTCGCGCCGACGGTCGTCGAACTCATGGGCGGATTCTTCCCGGAACTTACAAAGAACCCGCGCCGCGTCATCGACGTGCTCCGCGCGGAGGAAGAATCCTTCGGCAGGACGCTCGATCGCGGCATAGCGCACTTCACCGACGCCGCCGCCGCCGGGCTGATCTCCGCCGCGGACGCGTTCAAACTCCACGACACCTACGGATTCCCGATCGACCTCACGCAGATCATGGCCGAGGAACGCGGCCTGACCGTTGATGTCGCCGGGTTCGAGTGGTTGATGGAAGCAGCGCGCGAGCGATCCCGCGCGGGCGCCGGCGCCGGCGGCGCGGACCCCGCGGCGACCCTCACCACCGACGCCGTCGCGTCGCTTCAGATACTTAATATCAAACCGACCGACGACGCCGCGAAGTATGACCCCGATCCGCGCGTGACCAGCGCCGCGGTCCGCGCGGTCTGGAACGGCTCAGATTTCGACGAGCACGCGATCCCAACCCTGACCAGTGGCACGGGCGTCTCGCCCGTGCTCGAAACATCATCACCCCGTGGCACGGGCGTCCCGCCCGTGAGCAGCGGCGTCGGCCCCGAGATCTCCCCCAAGCGCCCCGCCCGGATCGCCGTAGTTCTCGACAAAACAAGTTTTTACGCCGAATCCGGCGGTCAGGTCGGCGACGCCGGGCGCCTCGTAGTAACCAGAGAAGCCCGCACCAGCGCGACCGACAAGCACGACGGCGGCGAGTTCATCGTCGAGGACACCCGTGCAACCGCCGGCTATGTCCTGCACATCGGCTACGTGAAAAACGGCGAGATCCGCGTCGGCGATCGCGTCGAGTGCCGGCTCGACAAGCCACGCCGACGCGCCGTCATGGCCAACCACACCGGCACGCACCTGCTCAACTTCGCGCTGCGCGAAACGCTCGGCGAGCACGTCGATCAGAAAGGCTCGCTCGTCGCGCCCGACCGCCTGCGCTTCGACTTCAGCCACACCGCGCCGGTGTCGCCCGCCGACGCCGAGCAGATCGAGCGCATCGTGCGCGAGCGCATCGCGCGCGATCTCGCCGTCCACGCGGCGCCCGCGCCGCTCGAAGCAGCGAAGATAATTATCGGCGTCCGCGCGGTCTTCGGCGAGACCTATCCGGATCCCGTGCGTGTTGTCTCGATCGGCGCGAAAGTAAACGATCTGGTCGCTACGCCCGACAAGGGCGCGTGGCGCGGGTTGTCCATCGAATTCTGCGGCGGGACACACGTCGCTTCCACAGCTGCGATCGGCGCGTTTGTCATACTCGAAGAGAGCGCGGTCGCTAAGGGCGTCCGCCGACTCGTCTGCCTGACGGGCGACGCGGCGCGGGCTGCGACCGAAGCGGGAGTTGACCTGCTGCGCCGGGCCGAAGCGGCTGCGACGCTCGACGGTGAAGCGCTCGAAGCCGAGACGCACGCGCTCGCGACGATCATCGACTCTGGCGCATTGCCGATGACAGACCGCGCGTCGGCTCGTCGCGTTATCGAAGGTTTGCAGGATCGGATTAAGTCGGCGCGGAAGGCTGCCGCGGCGTCCGGTCGAGACTCCGCGATCGACGCGGCCCGCGAGGTCGCCGCGAACGCGGACGGCGTGATGATCGTCGCGGAGATCCCGGCGGGTGGAGACCGCGCATCGCTGCTCGCGGCGAT
>CAZTEE010000246.1:0-2143 GCA_964611775.1 uncultured Phycisphaeraceae bacterium
CTCGCGCGAGTTGCAGAGTCGCTACTGCCCGACGAGCCAGCAGCAGATCGCGCCGCGCTCGTCCGCTGTCCGGGTCCGCGGCGGCAAGTTCCTCCTGAATCCGGACTGCTCCCTGCGCATGGCGAAGGGATTCTTCTGTGTCTCCCATTCGATCGGCGAAGTCCGACATTCGCAGGAGCGCGACGGCGAGTGAGCGTCGTGCATTCAGATTGTCGGGGTGATCCGTCGTGATCTGTCGCCGAAGCTCCAGTCCACGGCGCTGCTGTTCCGCTGCCGCCGCCAGATCACCTGTGCGGCTCAGCATCATCGCGAGATCCGAGCGCGCCGTCGCGCGTGCTTCGCGGGATTCTTCTGAGGAAGCCATGCTTTCGGCCGCCTCCAGCGCCGCTCGCCGCGCCTGCACTGCCCCGGCCGTATTGCCGAGCGACCACTCCATGTCACCGATCTTTGTGTGGGTCACGAACAGATCGTGACGGAGTCGATCGTCCATCGAACTCGCTGCCAGAATCTCTCGGATCTTCAGGGCGGCGTGATAACTCGCCAGGGCCTCGTCGGACTGACCCAGGTGCCCGCCGCGCAGGCCGCCTTGCACATCCCCGACACGCATGTACGCCTCGGCGATCTCCGCCTGCAATTCGGCGTTTCCCTCGGCTTCTTTCTCGAGATTCTTCAGATAGTCGAGCGCTGTCGTGACCAGCAGTTCTCGTGCAGGGGTCGAGCCGGCGAGGGTCTCGATTGCGTCGTGAAAGTCGAAGATGAAGATTCGGCCCAACGCGCGGACTTCGTTGAAGCGTCGCTCCGCGGACTCGCGGGCCGCGACCGCTGCATCACGCTCCCGGGATGCCTCGATGGCCTGCCAAGTCGTGCCGGCGGCGCCTGTCATCAGGGCGGCGGCGACTGCGGCGGCGGCGCCGACGCCGACGCGGTTTCGACGGACGAACTTGTTGAATCGATAGCCGACGGAATCCGGGCGGGCGGTCACGGTCAGTCCGTTCAGATGTCGACGGATGTCCTCCGCAAACTGCTCGGCGCTGACGTACCGCCGCTGGGGCTCCTTTCGCATTGCTTTCAGCACGATGTTGTCGATGTCGCCCGACAATCGCCGCTTGAGGCGCTCCGGACGGCCTTCGCGCACCTTGCTTACAGATTCCGGCGTGATCGTTCGCGTGCCGGCGCCGTCTGTCGAATCCGCACTGACCGCGCCGATTTCCTCAACCCAGCTCACTGCCGTGCTGGGGCGATCGGGATCGGTCTCGCAGATGATCCGCTCGATCTCTGCCTGAAGTCTCGAATGCAATCGGTACGGCCGATGGCCTGTGAGAAGTTCATACAGGAGCACACCGAGCGAGTATACATCGCTTGCCGTTGTGATCGGCTCGCCACGAACTTGTTCCGGACTGGCGTATTCCGGGGTCATCAATCGCAGTTCCGCCGCGGTCGGCGCCAGATCGAGGCCGGCAAGCTCGGGGTTCAACAGTTTGGCGATGCCGAAGTCGACGATTTTCGGTTCGCCGTCTCTTGTCACCAGGATGTTGCCGGGCTTGAGATCCCGATGCACCACGAGGTTCTGGTGCATGTAGTGGACCGCCATGCAGACGCGGCGGAAGAGCTCGAGCCGCTCGCCCACACGCAGCTTATGGCCGTCGCAGTATCGATCGATCGGGAGCCCTTCGATGTATTCCATGACGAAGTACGGGCGCCCGTCGTCGGTCGCGCCCCCGTCGTACATGCGTGCGATGTTGGGATGATTGAGGGCCGACAGGAGCTTCCGCTCCAGGCCGAACCGCCGGATCACATGCTCGGTGTCCATCCCCCGCTTGATCAGTTTGATCGCGACCCGACCGCCCGCCGCCTCTCCCTCGCGGACGCCCAGGTACACCGCCCCCATCCCGCCGCGGCCGAGTTCGCTGACGATCCGGTACGCCCCGATTCGCTCGGGCGATTCGTCTGCCGACGATGGCGCCTGGGAGCCGCCGGCGCCCACGGGTGCTGTTTCCGGCTCGCCGCCTGCGGATGTCTGCCTGTCCTCGTCGCTCAATGCTGAATCCTCCCTTGGATCGGGGAATCGGATCGGGCGCGGCGATGGCCGATCCCGTCTCCATCTTTGTAAACGTAATCCGAGGCACGAACGGCGACACGTCAA
>CAZTEE010000246.1:2153-2484 GCA_964611775.1 uncultured Phycisphaeraceae bacterium
CGGATTTCACAAGATTCTGTTTCAGGATTCAACCTATGGCCGTCACAATGATGCTGGAGTCGTCGCCCCTTCGACAAGCTCAGATTTCATCGCGCTCCTTCTCCGTGTCCTGCCCAGATCCAGACGTGGATCCAGTTTCGCCGATCGTCGGGTCTGCCTTCAAGTTCGCCGTCTCAAGCCGCCATTTTCCATGTTCCGCCAATCGGCCTGCCCGCTCTGAGCGCCGTTTGCGCTGTCTGACTCGAATATATCACCCGTTTGAGGCGCTTCCCAGGAATCACCCGATGCCCGTATCCACTCGTTTCGCCACCGCCGCGCTCTCTTTTCTCGT
>CAZTEE010000247.1:0-2470 GCA_964611775.1 uncultured Phycisphaeraceae bacterium
GAGCCGAAGACGGACAGCAGGCGGAGAAGGTCGGCGGAATCGACGACGCCGTCCTTCGTGAGATCGGGCGTGACGGGGTCGAGGAAGAATCCGCGGTCAAAGCCGTCCGCCGGGTCATTGCGCGCGACACCGACTATCTGGCCGGCGTTGTTGACGCCGGTGGGAAAGCGCAGGACGATGTTATCTGGCATGTTGTTGATTAGAGTGGTCAGGTCGTACACATCACCATCGCGCCAGAGCACGGCTTGGTTCGATCCCGCGCCGACGATTTCTCCGAAATCGTTGAGCGCCCTGGGCCACGCCCACAGGCTCGCCGGCGTCGGGCGCTGCGGGAGTGCTGTCTGCTCGCCGTCGTGCCACAGAAACGCGACCTGAACGGTTGCTCTACCCGCAATCTGACCGGAATTGTTCACTGCGACCGCATCCCACAGTAGTGGGCCACCTTCAAGTCGCAGAAAACTCAATTCATTATTGCGAATAAAGGACGCTTCACCGCTGACCCCGTTGTGTGTCCAGCCTACGATCCAGCCTTCGTCGTTGAGGTCGCGGACGCTGTTGGCGACGTCGGCGACAGGATTGAGGAGTGCGACAGTCCCGTCGATCCAGGCAAACCCGCGCGTTCCCGAGGCGCCTTGAACACCGGCCAGAAATAAATCGCCCGCGACCATCCCTATGTTATTGATAGTCTCGGCGCGACCCCCGTTCATGCCAGGCGGCATCGGGAGCGGGATCGGCGCATCGTCGGTCCAGATGGTCGGTGGTGCGAAAATGTTTGCGAAATTGTCGGGGTTCGGTCGGTCGGGGAACGCGGCTTCACCCACGACGATTCCGGTGTTGTTGATATCAAGCCCGTCACTTCCGCCGAACGCAATCGCGGGGTCATTGCCGATGTCGCGCGGCGGATCACCGACGCTGAACCTGATCGCGTGAGGGACAAAAAGGAAGAAGCCGTCCCCGAGCGGAGGCCCTTCCACGAAGATCGAGCCGGTGGATTGTCCGGTGTCATTTACCGCCCAGAGTCGCGCGCTCTGGAACCGTTCGTCGAAGAAGCCGATGTCGGTGTAGACGTAGCGCGGCGGCGCCGCGATCGCGCACGTACAGAAGGCGCCGGCGGCGATGCAGGCGGCGAATCGGCGGCCCGGCGTCATCGGGACTCGCCCTGGAGCAGATCGAGGAGATCCCGGATGTGCTGCGCGAGCGCCGCAGCGTCCAGCGTGCCGAGCCAGGCGGTGTAAGTGTCCATGTCCGCGAAGCCGAACGCGGCGAACAATCCGCCCGACGCCACGGCTTCCGCTTGCACTGTCGCGGCGCCCGCGCCGGGCGGGGTCGACTCGGCGGCGCCTTCGGACGGAGACGGGCAATCGCCGAACGCGTTGAGCAGGATGATGAGATCGATCCCGTCGACCGCGCCCGAGCCGTTGAGATCCGCTAGGCACGGGCCGGCGGGCGGCGACGCGGGGCAAGCGCCGAAAGCATTGAGGAGTAGAAGCAAGTCTACGCCGTCGACGACGCCGTCGCCGTTGATATCGCCCGGGCATGGCCGGGGCATGAAGAAGACGTATACGTTTCTCAAGCCGGGCGCACCGACGATCATGTCGGGCACGCCGTCGCCGTTGTAATCGGCGGTCGCGACGGCACGACCGAAAACGCCGCCGGCTACTGGTTCACCCGTGAACCGTGCTAGCATCGCGCCCGTTGCACCCGAGTAGATATAGGCTCGTCCGTAGTCGTTGTTAGGATCCGTGAACGGCTCGCCGTCGAATCGGTCGGATCCGATTGCGATGTCGTTCACGCCGTCGCCGTTCACATCGCCGGCGTTTGCGAGCGAGAATCCGAAATGCTCGGTTGGCCCGGTCCCTTCCATCGTGCGGATGGTCTGGTGATCAGGTCCTTTTCCAGAGATGATCCGGACGCGCCCGCGTTGACTGTCGAAGTGGAAGCCGCTCGCGGCGACATCGCCGAAGCCGTCGCCGTCGATGTCTCCCATGAAGACGATCTCTTCGCCGAGACGCTCGCCGGGATCGCCGAACGGGCCGAAGGGGGTCTGGAGAAGTGCGCCGGAGTCACCACGAAGGTAGATAAGCCGTCCCGCAGCCGCCCCGTTGGTCGCGTCTGTGAATAGGCCGACGGCTACATCTGGCACGAGATCGGGTGCGGAAACCAGGCCGGCTCTGGTGAAGTGCATAGAGCCGTCGAATGTGAAAAGTGGATCGACAATCGCGGGATTCGAGGATAGGAGCTGAATCTGCTGCAAGCCGGGTGAGTTAATGCCGACATGAATAACTTCGTCCCCGGGAAAAGTGTCAACGTCATCAAAGAATCGAACACGCGTCCCCATTTGATGATTCGAGCCGGCGCCTGTCCACACGGCCAGGAGCGAGCCGTCCGCGCCGGAATAGACGTAGGTTCTGCCGCGCTTGTCGGCGCCGAAATGAGGCGCCCCGATGAGAATGTCGCGGACGCCGTCGCC
>CAZTEE010000248.1:0-2452 GCA_964611775.1 uncultured Phycisphaeraceae bacterium
CATCAGAGACCCGCGCGTGAACCGGCGGGCCGGGGAGCCACACTGAGGGGCAAGTCGCCCCGGAGATCAAGGCCGCTGTCGGAGGAATCCGCGGCGGATTCGAGGGCGAAAGATGCTGGTGAAATCGGCGATGATTCGCCCACTTGCGCTTGCCGGATCGCCCGCACGACACCACGCGCCAAGATGCTGGCGATCTCCGTGCGGCGCTCCGTGGCGGTCATCGACTCGGGATCGCGTGTGGTGTCCACGGCGGGCTCCGAAGCGCGGCCGGCTGCATGCAAGCCGCTGCTTCGGGTTCCCTATGCCGCGCACAACGCGCATGCGCGCTCCGTTCACCGATCACACTACGCGCTGCAACACCGTTGCGCTCGCTCCGCGCTGCCGACCACCCCGGTTGCTCGCGCCATGCAGAGACAACCACCTGATAACCCCGGCGGGTGGTGAAGAGAGACCCGGAGAGACTTCGGGCCAAATCGGGGCTCCGGCGCTCCCGACGCGCGCCCTGCCGGTTATGCCCAGCGGCGGATCAGAGACGCCCGCGGATCGCCACGCCGGGAGCCGCGCCGCCGATGTATTCCGCCGTGTCACTCGGCAGTCGAAGCGGTACAGCCTTAGCGGGGTTTATCCAACATTCGGTTGACGCTCATTGTGAGGGCCGCCGCGAAAAAGAACACCCCGACCGTCATCAGGGCTTTCCAGAGCAGCACATCGTCTAAATTGCTCCAAATGAGCGACGTCGACAAGACGACACCCGCAACAATGCACACGATGCAAATCGCGAAACAGATCGTATTCAACTGCTGGCGGGCCATAAACACTATTGTATACAATGAACGCCGCCGAGGTCTCTCGGCGGCGTCTCGCGTGAACCGTGGGGCCGGCGGCGTTTGCAACCGACCATCAAATAGCGGGGGCGGGATTCGAACCCGCGACCTCCGGGTTATGAGCCCGACGAGCTACCAGGCTGCTCTACCCCGCAATCAGGGATCGAGAGGGTACGCCGAATCGCCTGAATGTCAAGGTTCGGCGCCGGTCGGCTCCACCACGCCCGGCATGTGGATATCCCGCTGAACGTCGCCCGACTGGAAAAGGCGCCGGATCGGTGCTATAACTCACAGAGAACTGGCGCCGGGTTGGCGCCAGATTGACCAGCCCGGCACGTCTCATCACATGTGATTGTCCAGAAAGAGGCGAAGGACTCGATTTTGCTCGCACTGACCCGCAAGACCGATTACGCCCTGGTGGCGATGGTGGCGCTGGCCGAGTCGGCGCCGGGGTCGAGGAGCGCGCGCGACCTGTCCGACAGCCTCCTGCTGCCCGCCGCCGCCCTGCGGAACATCCTCAAGGATCTCGCCCGGGCCGGGCTTCTCGAATCGACCCAAGGGTCCGCCGGCGGGTACCGCCTCCCCGTCCCCGCCGATCGCGTCACTCTCGCCTCGATCGTCCGCGCGATCGAAGGGCCGGTCCGCCTCGTACCCTGCTGCACGCCCGGCGTCCCCGCCGACGCCGAAGCCTGCCGACGCGAGGACTCCTGCCGGATCAAGTCCGTCGTGCGGACGCTCAACGACCGCCTCGCCGGCTTCCTCGCGGAAGTGACACTCGCCGACCTGCTCGCCGAAACCTCCACGCCCGGCGCCGATCGCGCATCCGCCGCCGAAGTTTACTCCGACACTCCCGCCGAATCGCATCACAAAAATCCGGCGAACCGCGCCCACGCAGTCCGTCTCGAACTCACCAGGAGCGCATCGACATGACCCAGGCGCCCACCAACACCAGCACCGACACCCGCCCGATCGACGCCGCCGGCGATCCGATCGAGTCGTGGGCTTCATCAGAATATAAGTACGGCTTCGTCACCGACATCGAATCCGACGCCGCCCCCCCGGGCCTCAGCGAAGACATCGTCCGCTTCATCTCTGAGAAAAAGTCCGAGCCGGCGTGGATGCTCGAATGGCGTCTCAAGGCCTACCGCCACTGGCTCACCATGACCGAGCCGCAATGGCCCAAGGTCGCCTACCCACCCATCAACTATCAGGACATAATCTACTATTCCGCCCCCAGGCGCAAGCCCGAACTCGCCAGCCTCGACGAGGTCGACCCCAAACTCCTCGAAACATACGCGAAACTAGGCATCCCGCTGGACGAACAGAAAATGCTCGCGGGCGTAGCCGTCGACGCCGTGTTCGACAGCGTCTCCGTCGCGACCACATTCAAAGAATCCCTCCGCGAGGCGGGCGTGATCTTCTGCTCGATGTCCGAAGCCGTGCGCGAGCACCCGGACCTCGTCAAGAAATATCTCGGCTCCGTGGTCCCCTACTCCGACAACTTCTTCGCCACACTCAACAGCGCGGTCTTCTCCGACGGCTCGTTCGTCTACGTCCCCAAGGGCGTCAAGTGCCCGATGGAACTCTCCACCTACTTCCGCATCAACGCGATGAACACCGGGCAGTTC
>CAZTEE010000249.1:0-2440 GCA_964611775.1 uncultured Phycisphaeraceae bacterium
CGCTGAGCAGAATCAGCAGATCAATCCCATCAACCAGCCCATCGCCGTTGAGATTCGAAGATATGATGCGACACCCCGGGCGCATCGACCGCCGGAGTCACCCATTGCGCGAGAGCCGCAGAGGCGTTCAGGATATTAAGCGTTACCGCCGACATGATCGCAAACATTAATGAAGGCATTCATGTTCCCCTTGTTGCTCTCGGAACGCTAACGTCACTCATGCTATTTTATTGCCATCGTCGTCAGGCACGAATACCTCCTCTAGTGCATGTATCAACAGGCCGAATGCGCGATCTGTGTATTAAGAATGTTTCGTTCTCCAGCGTTCGAGCACATTCATCGCGGCGTCGCGGTAGACGGCTCGGAGAGTCTCGGCGGGGAGGCTCATCCCGCGCAGTCTGGGCGCCGACATCTCGTCGTGTTCAGCGGGTGCGACCATCATAAGGTCCGCGTCGGCGATCGGAGACTCGCCGTCGTAATCGGTTTCAAAGAGCGTGCGCAGAGACCAATACCGGCTGGCGTACAACTCGAAGGCCTCGGCCTCGCTCGATGCCTGCGCAGCTTTCATGATCGCGGGTTCGGCTGCGGGGAGCAGGTGCTCGTCCATGGTCACGATGTCGGTCCCGAAGATAAGCCGGCCGCGCCATTTATCAAAGAACGCCGCGACCTCGCTGCGCGGGTGCCTGCTGAGTTCGCGGACCATCCACTTCGTCGCGGATGTGTCGAGGTGCAGATTGTTATGTCGAGCCAGCAGGCCGTCGAGGAATGCAAGGTTCTCCGGCCAGCCGCCCATGTGCGCGGCGAGCCAGGGCGTGCCCGGGTATCGCGCGATCGCCCGTTCGAGCGGCTCGTACTGCGACTGCTTCGTCCCGTAACGAGACACATCGGAATACTTGGCTTGGAACCAGGTGTCGGGGTCTGCGACGTGGACCATGAACATCATGCCCAGCGAGTGGGCCAGGTCCATCGCCCGGCGGCGCCAGTCGTTGTCGAGCGACATCAGGGTCTCGTCGCCGGCGTCGCGGCCGTAGTCGCGCGATCTGGGCGCCGTCCAGAACTTGACGACGCGCGACCCGAGGGCGTGGAACTTTTCGATGGCGTCGAGAAAGCCGCGTGTCTGCGCGTGCCCGCGGTCGGCGGCCATGAACTCGGGGACAGCGATGAAACGGATCGAATCGCCGAAGACATCGGCGATCGCCGGCGCCTCGCGGATGGTCGTCATAGAGTATGTGAGGGAGACTCCGAAGAGATCGCGTGCGCGTTTGTAGACGGTCGCGGCGTGCACGCCGTGTATGTGGGTGTGTGCGTCGATGATCGGCGTGACGGGCGGCCCGAGGCGTGCGGCCTCGGCGGCGTAGTCGAGACAGAGCCGGTTCTCGGGCCAAGGCTTGCGCCGCGACTTGACATGTAGCCCCGGCACATTGATCGACGCTGATCCCCTGCGGTCGTTCATCACGGGACCATCGTAGGCGGTGAGGCGCGATGTTCTTCGTCGCGGATCAGTGTGCCGTGCCGTTGAACGCGGCGAGTCGGCCCGGCGTCGCGGCGTCGTCGTAGAGACGCCCGCCCATCACCTGCCCGATGTACATCTCGTGATCGCCTTCGAGGTCGATGTGGCGTACCACCTCGCAGTCGAGGGCGGCGATAGCGCGGGTGATGCACGGCGAGCCGGTGACCAGCGACTCGCAGCGGACGGGGTCCAGAACCTCGCAAGGTTCGAGGTCGTCCCGGCTGAGTATGCGCAGCAGGAATGTGTCGTCCGGTCTGAGCAGATTGAGGGCGAAGGCTCGGCTGTCGCGGATGAGAGGTGCGATCGATCTCCCTTTCGGGGATGCGATCGCGACCATCGGCGGCTCGAAGCCGCACTGCTGAACCCAAGACACCAGCACGCCGGACCTTTCCCCTCCGTACGCCGATGTCATCGCGTACAGACCCGAGGGGATCAGTCCCAGTGCGCGCGCCCACTCCGCAACGCCCCGTCCGGCCATGATTTCTCTCCTCCGGAGTCGGCGGCCCCGCGTTAGCGATCGCCGACCCATCTCTCTCTCTCTAACGGATCGTCGCCACCATACCCGATCCAAGCCCGGTGTCCATCCCTGTTTCCACCAATTTTTGGGATATCGACCGGGCGGGAATTGCGCTCTGCTGAAAAAAGTTTTCCACGAACGGTGCAATCTCGGCCGAAGAGTGTTGCATTGTGGGGCATCATCCCATAAAATGTGCCGGTACGACAGAACCGCGGGGCGACATGCGTGCTTTTCACCGGCTACTACGAGCATTCGATCGACGCGAAGAATCGCCTGGCGATCCCGGCGGAGATCCGCGCGCAGTGGTCGGCGGTCGAGTGCGGGGAGGCGTGGTACGCCATGCCCTGGACCCGGCCGACGCCGGTGATCAGGCTCTACACGGAGAACGACTTCAAAGCCCGCGCCGCCGGGTA
>CAZTEE010000250.1:0-2435 GCA_964611775.1 uncultured Phycisphaeraceae bacterium
GGTGCGAACGCGGAAGAGTGCGGGCGCCGAGATCGCGATGAGCACGCCGATCACGCCGATCGTGACAAGGAGTTCGACGATCGTGAAGCCGAGACAACTGCCAGTGCTTGTTCTCGGTTTGGGATGATTCATGGCGGGGGAATCAGACGATCGGTGTCGGCATCGGCGGCGTAGATGGTGAACATCCCGCCGACCCATCGTTGCGCTGCGGGATCCCAGAAGTACGAGATTCCGACGCTGGCGGGGATCGACGGGGCGCCGCCTTGGCCGGCGCGTGCGAGCGCGGGGATTATAAGTTCGACGATCCTTGTTCCGGGAAGTGTTTCCGGCGGCTTGGGACGGAGTGGGTTGCGCAGGGCGATCGTGTGCCATTCTTCGGGCATGGCATAGCCGCTCTCCTCGCCGTCGACAAAGGTTCGCACGAACGCGCGCTCGGCGGACATCGGCGCGTGGCGCCAGTGGTCTGCCCACCTCTCGAAGCGGGTGTATGTAGCAGGCGCTATTTGAGGCTCGCTCCATTCCATCTCGGTGGCGCGAGCCGATTCGGCAACGCGGTCGAGTGAAGCGCCCTCGAGCATGAGCGCGAGCCGTTCAGCGGCGTGGTCGGCGAGAGCATCCATCTGAAACCGTGTCACGCCCGCGGCGGCGAGGTCCGCCGGGGGCGCGACACGGAGCGAGTCAACGAGACGGCGGGCGGCCTCCAACTCGGCGCCGGCGGAGGGGATGATTTCGTAGGGATCGGGCTTGCGCGCTTCAGCCGGAGGTGTCGGCGCGGCGGTCGTCGCGGGCGGGATTGGCGCGGACCTGCTCAGCGCGCGCCAGCCGACGATGATGCCGACGAGCGCGATGACCGCCGCGAGAATGGCGCGCGATCGTGCTTGTGCGTGATTCGTCATCGTATTCCCTTGATTGTCGCCGACATGAATGTGCGATGGCGCCGGTTCAAAACTCAAAGTGGTCTGAGCGAATCGATTGTGCAGCCTGATGTGAATCCATCAGACTGGGTATAGTCACACGAAGCCCTCTCGTCACTGTTGCATTCTCTTCTATAGTCGGCATTGTTTTTATTGCATGTCCCATAGGTGGGCATGTCGAGACACACAAAGCAATCGCTCCCGGCGTGCCTGATCGAGAGCGCTGCGAGCGCGTCCGCGGCGATTCCGAGTGCGACAACAGCGACGGTTGAGAGCGCCACCGCGACGCCGGGCTTGCGGCGCCCATCACGAGGAGAATGCTGAGCGGCTTGTTTCATGATTCCAGTTCCTTTCGCGTACCAAAGGCTGATGTGACGCGACGCCGAACATCGACGCCGTCGATGGAGACGGATTACTCCGCTGTATACCCTGTAAATTCCTTTGACCAACTAGGTTGAGTTATATGGCGGGATGCTCGGATTCCGAGCCACGCCAGGAACAGCAGCACGACATTGCGTGCGAGCGCGAGCCAGAGCGCAACGGTTGGATCGAGGGTCGGCGTCCACGAGCCGCAGCCGCAGCCTTCTCTCCATCCGATGATGAGCAGCCACACAATCCAAAATGTGAAGATTGTTAGGAGCGAGGAAGCAGCTATCAATGCTCGTCGGGGTCGCACGTGAGCGATCAGCACGCCGGCGAGCGCCATTTCCACGGCTACCAGCGTATAGATGAACAACCTCGGAGTGAACGAGTTGGGGTCGGCTATCGCCCCGAGAGCGGCCGTGGTGTCGCCCGGTCTGATCGACTTCAGGAACGCAGAGATAAGAAATATCACGCCGATGATGAGCGTGCTGGCTCTCACGAGCGGCCCGGTGGGGCACAATCGTTCGATCAAGGTTGCGATCACCAGGGTGCGGGGCATCGTGGACCTCCGACGGCGTGTCAGCAGCCACAACATAACCGGATGAGGGGGGGGGCAGTCAAGAGAAAATGCGAAAATTCTGAAATCCACCCATTTGGAGATGTCGGGACATGTCAACATCGGTTATATTATCGTTCAGGCGGGCTTTGGATGGTGGATCTGGCCGATTTGTGCTTCATAATTTCGTGCGGGGACGGGGCGGGCGGCCCTGACGGGTGGCGGCACCGGCCGCGCTCGGCGCGACGGGTGTGGGGAGGCCGATGGTGCGTTCCGCGCATGGTGATTCCAAGTAGACTCCGTGTATGGATCAGCGTGTGCAACCGGGGCGTCGGGAGTTCCTTGCGTCGGGGATCGGTGCGGCGGCTATGGCCGCGGCTGGGGCCGTGGGGAGGCTTGCGCGGGCGGAGCTGGACCGGGCGTCGCTGCAAGACGGGGGGCTGCCCGTGCGGGGCGCGTACAGCGTCGATCCGGGCGTGACCTATCTCAATCATGCTTCGATCGGGACGATGCCGACGGCCGTGCGCGACGCGCTCGTCGAGAATATAAGAACGGTCGAGACGAACCCGTGGTTTTATATGTGGGGGCCGGCGTGGGCGGAG
>CAZTEE010000251.1:0-2432 GCA_964611775.1 uncultured Phycisphaeraceae bacterium
CCTTGGCGCGACCGCCGCTCTGCTCTCCGGAGTGCCCTTCAACATCACCACCGGCAACGACGACAACCGTGACGGGCTCGTCTTCGATCGCCCAGCCGGCTTCTCGAGGAACACGGGGAAAGGCCCCGGGCTGGTCGGCGTGGACTTGCGCTGGTTCCGGGAGCTCGCCTTTCACGGGCCGCACGGGCCGAAGTCGGTGGTCTCCGTCGACGCCCTCAACCTTCTCAATCGCGTGAACTTGCTAAACTACGTCGGCGCGCTCAGTTCACCGTTCTTCGGCCGGCCGGTGGGCGCCCTGCCGCCCCGGCGGCTGCTGCTCGGATTCCGCTATCAATTCTAGGAGTCCGTCGGGTTCGGTCCCCAAAGCGGAGGTGGCTCGCTCCGACGATGCGCGTCTTGGTCATTTAGGACGATTCCCGAATCGGTCGACTGCTGCGGCAGGGACTCGAAGAGGACGGTCACTCGGTCGCCGTCGCCGCGGACGGCGCCGAAGGTCTTGAAACGGCTCTGGCCAACCCATTCGACGTGATCGTTCTGGATCTGATGCTGCCAAAGATCGACGGTTTGACGGTGGCGCGGAAGCTGCGGGAGTTCCGCAACCAGACGCCGATCTTGATGCTTACGGCTCGTGACCGCGCGCCGGATGTCGTGGCTGGCCTCGACACCGGCGCGGACGACTACCTCACCAAGCCGTTTTCGTTCGACGTCTTCTTGGCGCGCGTGCGCGCCGTCGGCCGTCGCGGCCCGATCCCCCAGCCGGTCGTACTGACGGTCGGCGACCTCGCGTTGGATACGGGCGCCCGGGTGGCGCGCCGGAGCGGCGAGAAGATCGAACTGACCCGCACCGAGTACGCCTTGCTCGAACTGCTCATGCGCAACGCGGGCTCGGTCGTGGCGAGGCAGCGGCTTCTCTCGAGCGTCTGGGGCCCCGGCGCGGAAGTCGGTCCGAACACGCTTGACGCTTTCGTCAGTTCGCTCCGCAGGAAGATCGAGCCGCCCGGCTCCAAGAAACTCGTGCGCACCGTTCGTAGCGTCGGTTATCGACTGGCCGAATCGAGGTAGGAATGAGGCGTCCGTCGATCCACGCCCGGCTCACGGTGTGGTACCTCGCCGCGCTCTCGCTGGTTATCGTCGGCTTCGGAACGGCGACGAGATTGGCGCTCAACGAGGTCCTGATCGACAATCTCGAGCTCGCCGTCGATCAGCGCCTGGCGGCGCTGGCGGAGTTTCTGGAGCAGGAGGCGCTCGGAGACGATTCGGCCGCCATCCAGGAAGAGGCTCGCGAGCACTCGACCGGCATGCAACCGGGGCATCGCCTGATCGTTCGCGACCGCCTCGGCGCGGTGCTCTTCGAGCGTCCCGGCGGCTCCGAGAACGCATCGATCGTTCGACGGGAGCGCTTCAGCGTGCGCGGGAATCAGATTGAGATCGAGTACGGCGTCCCGCTGGACGAGGTCAGCGGGACCATCCAGGCGCTTCAGCACGTGATGTTCGCCCTTTTCCCCGCGGCTCTCGCCCTCGCCGGCTTCGGAGGCTGGATCCTCGCCCGCCGCGCCCTCGCGCCCCTTGACGAGATGACGCGCGAAGCCCGGGCGCTAAGCACGCACGACCTCTCTGCCCGCCTGTCGATCCCCGCGACTGGCGACGAACTCCAGCGGCTCGCCGAGACTTGGAACGACCTTCTCGCTCGGATCGAGACCTCCGTGGACGGCATCGTCCGCTTCACCGCCGACGCCGCCCACGAACTTCGGACTCCTGTCGCCGTCGTCCGGGCCACCGCCGAACTCGCGCTGCGCCGCGAGCGCTCCACGGAAACCTATCGCAAAGCCCTCGGCGCGGTGCAGGAGGAAACCCTGCGCATGACCGAGTTGATCGAACAACTCCTTCTGTTGGCCCGCGGAGATGCCCAACGTTGGAATTTCGAGTTCGACGCCGTGCGCCTCGACGAGTTGGTCAGGTCCGCCTTGGAAGCGGCCGGGCCGCTAGCCGCGAGAAGGAACGTTCGATTGGAGCTCGCAATGCCCGCGCCCGATTCTCTCGTCTGGGCCGATGCAGGCGCCCTGCGCCGTCTCGTGCTCACCCTCGTCGATAACTCCGTGAAGTTCACAGACCCAGGCGGGCGCGTCGAGCTTCGCATCGCCGAGTCCTCCAGCGAATGGGTCGTGGAAGTCGCCGACAATGGCTGCGGAATTCCTCCCGCCGACTTGGAGAAAGCGTTCGACCGGTTCTACCGGGCCGATCCGGCTCGCACATCGGGCGGCGGCGCGGGGCTCGGGCTTTCCATCGCCCGCGTCATCGCCGAGGCTCACGGCGGCGAAATCCGGGCGTTCTCGGACGGAGAATCCGGAACACGGGTTCGCGTGCAGTTCCCACGTTATGTGGAGAAGGTTTAGCAATAGGAGAGAACAAGCTAAACACAGCGTCTTAAATAA
>CAZTEE010000252.1:0-2427 GCA_964611775.1 uncultured Phycisphaeraceae bacterium
TTATGTTTCGCGGGGTCGTAATCCTCGTGGTTGACCTTGAAGCACATCGTCGGGACCTGCTCGGTGCTCTTGGTCGGCGCGGAGATCAGGACACGCGAGGCGCCGGCGCCGAGGTGCTTCTTCGCGCTCTCATATTCCGTGAACAGGCCGGTGGATTCGAGGACGTAATCCACGCCGAGGTCTTTCCAGGGGAGATTCGCGGGGTCGCGTTCGGCGAAGGTCTTTGTGGTTCTGCCGTCGATCGTGAAGGAGTTTTCGGTGGCCGCCGAGGCCGAGCCGAACCTGCCGTGCATTGTGTCGTGGCGTAGGAGGTACGCGAGGTTGTCCGCGGGGACGAGGTCGTTTACGGCGACGATCTCGACGCCGCGATCCCACGCCGCCCGATAGAAGAGCCGCCCGATCCGTCCGAATCCGTTTACGCCGACTCGAAGAGCCATGACTCGCTCCTTCTGCGATTGGTGTGAGCCGGGCCGGTGCGCCCGGATGGGTGATGATGCGCGATCGCTGCATTCTAGAACCGAGCGTGCCGCGGTGTGCCGGCGGCGCGCGGATCGGGTCGGGCGGGGGTCGCGGTCAGGCGCCCAGCAACCGGCCGAGCGCCCGCGCTTTGTCGAATAGGTTCAGGGTTGGGGGGCCGCCGGCGTGGTGGCGCAGCGCGAGGACGGTTACGTCGTCGCCGGCGTCGGCGCCGGCACGCGCGCGGCGGACACGTTCGAGCGTCTCGTGAATGAGCCTGCCCGGGTCGTCGCGGGCGACACCGGCGAGCAGGTCCGCCAGCCCGTCCTCCCCGAGTTGCCGACCGTCGGCGCCGGCGGCTTCGATCAGCGCGTCCGTGAAAAACAGCGCCTCATCCCCCGGGTTCAGCGGGACGGCGAACTGATAATAATCCGTCTCTTCAATCACACCGAGCGGAAGCCCCGACACGCCCCCGCCGGCGTCCGTCACCGCGCACGGCGCGGCGTGGTCGAGCGATGTCCAGCCGGCCTCGCCCGCGCGGCGCAAGAGCGGCCGCGGGTGCCCGGCGTTGCAGATTATAAGATGATCGGAATCCGCGTCGTAGGTCGCCAGCACCGCCGTCGCGAACCGTCCCGAGTCCGCGAGCCGGCCGAACGCGGCGTTGAGCGAACGGGCGATCGCCGCCTGATCGAACCGGTTCATGTGCCTGCGCATCTCCCGGCGGAGCAGGCGCGCGAGTTCGTCCACCTCGGCGCCGTGACCCGCGACATCGGCGATCGCAAGCCGGGCGATCTTCCCGGCCTGACATAATGAAAGATAATGCAGATCCCCGCCCCCGACGCCTTCTTTATTCAGGTGCGGCTCGGCGTAGACCCACACGTGAAGCCCCGTCATCGCGACGGCCGTGTTGGTCGCGCGGTTCCCGCCCCAGATCTCGACGCACTTCATTTCATGCGATATCTGAGGGGCCGGCGACGTTCGCTCGGTCTGCACGGCAAGCCCTTTCAACCCGCGAGCGTGTCGAGCGCCTCGGGCACGCCGCGACCCGTCGTCGCGACGGTTTCGAGAATCGGTCGCCGACCGGCGACGTCGCGGAGGTCGCGGACGAGTTCGTTCTCGCCGGGATGGTCCGCTTTGTTGCAGATGAAGACGTCGGCGATCTCGAGGATGCCCGCCTTGTCCATCTGCACGGCGTCGCCCATGCCGGGGGTGAGCACGACGGCGGTGAAGTCGACGTGCTCGCGGATCTTTGTCTCGTTCTGGCCGGCGCCGACGGTCTCGACGAAAAGCGTGTCGAAGGCGCGCTGGCCCTCGACCTCGCAGCCGCCGATGAGCTCGATGATGTCGCCGATTGAGTGGTAGTCCTCGCCGGAGATGGCCAGCGAGCGGTAGAAGACGTTTTCGCCGAGGTTGTTGAAGTCGACGCGCAGGCGGTCGCCGAGCAGGGCGCCGCCGGTGATGGGCGATTTCGGGTCGAAGGCGATCACAGCGACGCGCCCCAGCGAGTCGTCATCCGAAGACCGCCTCGTGTGCTCGGCCGCGAGCTGCGCCACCAGCGTCGACTTGCCCGCGCCGGGCGAGCCGGTGACGCCGATGACGCGCTTGGGGCGCCGGCGCTTGGCGCTCTCGCGCACAGGGCGCTCCAGGTGCGCCAGCGAGATGTCTCGGGCGAGCTGGGCGACGGGGTGGGGATTGTCGCCGAGCGTCTGCGCGTAGGGCTTTGTCTCGCTTCGGGACGCCTCCACGATGTCCATGAGCCCGACGCCGGTGGTGAAGACGCGCTTCACGCCCATCTCGATGAGCGATGGGATGTCTTCCTGCGGCAGGATGCCGCCCATGTGGACGGCCAGGTCGGGCCGGCCCAGGTCGCGCAGTGCGTCCATGAGGCGCGGGCCGAGGACCATGTGCGAGTTGCTCATCATCGATGCGGCGACGACGTCGCAATCTTCATCCCGCGCGCCGATGGCGAGG
>CAZTEE010000253.1:0-2424 GCA_964611775.1 uncultured Phycisphaeraceae bacterium
CCTTGGCGTGCTGGGCCTCGAAGTGGTTGGCGGCTTCGCGGAAGGCGAACTCGCCCGTGAGGCTGAACTGGTTGTTGAGATCCTCAGCGACGCGGGCGGCGAACTCGGGGTGGGTGTTGATGCCGGTGCCGACGGCGGTCCCGCCGAGGGCGAGTTCGCAGAGCGCGTCGAGCGCGTTGCGCAGGCGTCGGTCGGCCTGGCGCATCTGGGCGGCGTACCCGCTGAACTCCTGGCCGAGACGGATCGGCGTGGCGTCCTGGAGGTGGGTCCGGCCGATCTTGACTATGCGGTCCCACCGGGCGGCTTGCTCGTCGAGTTTCGCCGTCATGCGCGCGACCGCGGGCAGCAGGTCGCCGAGGATCGAAGTGACGGCGGCGACGTGCATCGCGGTCGGGAAGGTGTCGTTCGAGGATTGACCCATGTTTACATGGTCGTTGGGATGGACCCCGCCCGCGGCGAGATAGTCGGCGTCCTTGGAGGAGCCGATCGGGGCGCCGCGATCGAGGCAGACGAGGTTGGCGATGACCTCATTGGCGTTCATGTTGGTGCTGGTGCCGGAGCCGGTCTGGTAGACATCGACGGGGAAGTGGCGGGCCCAGCCGCCGAGGTCGGGGAGGCCGGCGGCGATGCGGTCGCAGGCGCGTTCGATCGCAGCGGCGCGGTCGGCGTCGAGGCGATCGAGGTCACGGTTGACGCGGGCGGCGGCTTTCTTGATCGCGGCGAAGGCGCGGATGATCTCGAAGGGGACCGGCCTGCCGGAGATGGGAAAATTGAGGACGGCGCGCTGGGTCGAGGCGCCGAAGAGGGCGTCCGCGGGGACGGGCATCTCGCCCATCGAGTCACGCTCGGTGCGGGTCGGGGTTTCATTCGGCATGACGGCCTCGGGTTCGGGGATGTGTGTGCGAACCATCAGCATATCCGCGAGCGGGACGGGGATGATCCGGGATGCGCAGTGGGACGGGCGAAATAATGGACGGGCGAAATCGTGGGACGGGCGTCTCGCCCGTCTTTCGCGCTGAAACCCTGACCTTCGCTGCGCTCAGGTCAGGAGTCTGATGCGGTGCTTTGCAAGCGGCACAGAATCACTTGGCTTGGTCTATTCGCCCGCGCGTTGGAACAGGCCGCCGGCGTCGTGGGGTTTGGCGCGCTGGACGGTGCGGTCCCCGGCTGCGTCGAGTGCGCCGGCGGGCAGTTGCACCCCGGCGGGCTGTCGCGGCGAGCCGCCGGTCAGCAGTGTCTCGATCGTGACGATCTGCACGCGCGGGACCGCCACGCCGCGGGACTCGTACATGCCCGCGGCGGCGGCCTCTTTGACCATCGGCGCGGTCGGCTCGGCGAGCGTGATGAAGAGCCCGACGGCGGCCTGCTCGCGTTCGATCGTTCCGCGGAAGTCGCGGACGTCTCCCGCGCCGACGCGGCCGCCCTTGACCTGGACCAGGATCGCCTTTGGGCCGGCTTTGTCGTCGGCGAAGTAGCGCACGCCGTCGATCCCGCGGTCAGCGCCTTTCTTGCCTTTTTTTGATCCCGCGGGCGCCCCGGCGGGCCGAGCGCCGACCAGGCCGCACGCCCAGAACTGGAACTGGTAGGCGTCCTCCACGAAGAGCGCCCGCGCCCCGGTGAGGTCGATCGGTTCGCCGACAACGTCGTAGACCGCGGGCGGGTCAAATCGCGCGATCCGCGCCTTTATAAGGTTCACCGCCAGGTGTGTGATGTCGATCCCCAGCCAGACTCGGGGCGGCTCGCCGGGGTACTCGCGGTTGAGGGTCTCTACGGCGTCGATGGTCGTGCCGCAGCCGCAGAACGGGTCGAGCACGACATCGCCGGGGTTCGAGGATGCGGTGACGATGCGTTTGAGGAGTTCGAGGGGTTTTTGCGTGGGGTAGCCGAGACGCTCATTTCCCGCTGCTATCGGTATATCGTTCCAGAAATCACCAAGCGGTATGCCGTGTTGTTCGTCCAAGTAGCGCTTGAACCTCGGTATCCCCTTACCGCCTTTAGGAACTATGATGAGGCCTGCGCGATCTGCTTCCTCCATACGCTCGCGTGTCCAACGCCAGACTCGCGTCACACCCTTGAATTCATATGTTAGATTTGGTCGATTTGTATTTGGATTTAGCAGTGAAGTTAGCTGGTAGCGCCTGCCTTGTTCATCGACGAGGGAATACTGCTGCGCTGCTCGTTCAATATCGTGAGGCAGCCATACCGGATTCCATTTCGTGTGACGGGTGTCCTTTGCGTATGCAAGGATGACATCGTGGGAAGTTGCAAACCTCGTAAATGCGTGGCCTTTTGGGTGGCTTCGCTTCCAAACAATTTCATTGCGGAAGTTCTGCGCCCCGAACACAGCGTCGAGGACGAGTTTGAGGTAGTGGCTGGCGGTGGGGTCGCAGTGGAGGTACAGCGAGCCGGTCGGCTTGAGCACCC
>CAZTEE010000254.1:0-2411 GCA_964611775.1 uncultured Phycisphaeraceae bacterium
GCCGCCGCCGGGGGTGCGCATCGACCCCAGCTACCGGCCGCACATGGCCGAGATTCAGGGCAACCGGCTCGATGTACGCGCCCTGCATTCCACGCTTCTCGCCGATCCCAATTGCGCCGCGCCGCCATGCACGGAGGGCTGGCGATTCGAAGGTCTGTATTTCACCATGCCGCCGTTCGAGGAAATGCCCCGGCATCGTTGGAACATCGTGTCGGTGGATATGGGCAACGGGACGATCGTCGTCGACGCCGCACACGGGCTGCCGGGAAACGCGGTCGCGCAGATCGACGCTCCGGGCATTCACAACCGCGGAATGCACGTCTCCTGCACCGTGGTCAACGCGACGGCGGACCGTTTCCGCTGCTTGAACCTGACCTCGGGCTTGACCGGCGCCTACGCGGGCGGCGGGTCGGTGACCACCGCTCTGGCGGTGCCGCTGACCGGTTGCGCGGCGGGCTCGCCGGTGGTTTGCGAGACGGCGGAACCGCACGGGTTCGGCAATTACCACGTCTTTTCGCTCGCCCGCATCGTCAACGGCGAGGTGACGACGGCGATTCCGCACTCGATCGGATCCTCGCGCGCGGTGAGCATCGAGGGCACGCCCGGCGGCGTCTGGGACGGCATCTACCGGCTAACGGCCGTGAGCCTGGGGGCCGGCACGTTGCGCCCGGCCGACTTTCCCGGAGGGACGTGCGATCCCTGTCCCGGCACGGTGCGGCAGATCGGACCGATCGCCGTGTTCGGAACGCGCGGAGCCGAAGCGGACGCCGTGAACGGCGTCCACGCGCTCACCGTGGTCGATCCCACGCATGTGCAGCTCGAGGGTTCCTCGTCGGCCGCGCCGGTCGCCGGCGGGTATATCTCGTACGACCCGCCGCGGCTCAACACCCGGATTAGCCTGAACGATACGCGCCGCGCTGTGTTCGACCGCTGCGTTATCGACAGCCGCGGCTTCCCCTACCGCTCGTGGATCGTCTTCCAATGGAACACCTCGCAGCCGGGATTCCGCACCTCCAGCGCGGTGATCGACAGTTGGCACCGCGAGATGAACGCTTGGTTTCCGGTGAATCCCGCGACGGGTACGGCGCTCGACTCCGGGACCTCGGCGTTCTCCACCACGGGGCTGGTCCACATGCACAGTACGGCGGCGGATCTGCAGGTCATCAATAACGCTTTCGAGTCGAACGCGGGAATTCAAACCTTCGCCGACGACTCCCATTTCATTCCCGCCGACCTGACCTTCGAACGCAATCACTTCTGGACGCCCGAACGCCTCTTCGCCGGCCATCCGGCGGCGGGAGGGCGCTACTACTCCTCGCGCCATTTCCAGGAGTTGAAAGGCGGACTTCGGACGGCGATGCGCGGCAGCTTTTACCGGGGCAACGCGGCGAACAGTCAGAACACCGGGTCGCCGATTCAGGTAAAATCCACAGGCTTCGTCAGCTCGGTGCAGAACACCCTGCGCGACATCGCGATCGAATTCAACACGTTCCTCGACAACGGCGGGACGATCGACATTCTGGGCGCGCTCGATCATACCGGGATCGTCGAGAGCGTTCAACGGGTGCGCGTCGTCGAGAACCTGATCGTCGGGACGGACTTCGTACGCTGGCGCACGAAACCGGGCGGTCAAAGCGGCGATCTGCGCAACGGCTGGTTGTTGGGGACTTCGCCGTTCTCGGGCCGGGTGCTGACGAACGTCGCCAACTTCGAGGATGTCGAGTTCTCGCGCAATACGGTGCTGCCGGCGCTGGGCAACGGCCCGTTCATGTTGTTTCTCGGGGGCGAGGCCTCGGGCGGGTCGCGGATGGCCAAGAACGTCTTGCCGTTCTCCGAGACCTCCGCCATCACGATGGGCATCCGCACGGATGCCAGCGGGTTGAGCTACGCCCCGCCCCCTCCCTCCACGCGCGGATTCGGGCTCTGGCTAGGGCAGTACCGCCAGGGCCCCGGTATTCCCGATCCGCTGGCGATTTGGGACAACACGGTCCTGCCTTGCACGAACATCGCGGACAACCAGCAGGTCTCGAATACGGACAACTACCGTTGGCAGTCGTTGCTCGCGGTCAATAATGCGAGGTCCCTGGCGGAGACCCGCTTGAGCTGCGACGGGCCCTGCCCGCCGAACTACGTCAATCTGTTCGTTTCGAGTGACGGCAAGCATTGCTACGACCGCGAACAGGAGTTGTTCGGCGCGAGTCTCGACTACAAGTTGCCGGCGGGCAGCCCGTACGCGACCTACGGCGCCGATGTCGAGCAGTTGCGCGCGTTCCAAGGGCGGGTGGCCGACGTGAAGGCGGTGCGGACATCGAACTCGGCGACGATCGCGTATCGGGCGCCCGACGCGGCGGCTTGCTGGGTGGATGTGGGTACGGACAAGTTCTTCTCGACGCCCACGCACGCGCGTTCGA
>CAZTEE010000255.1:0-2403 GCA_964611775.1 uncultured Phycisphaeraceae bacterium
CGAGGTGGTCGGGTTCGTCGGGTATGAGCATGGCGTTGGTGACGGTGCACTCGGGAGCGCCGCGGAAGAAGAAAGTAGCGTCGCGCTCGGTGTTGAGTTCGCGGAGAGCCTGGCGGAGTTGGTCGTTGGTCATGTGCGGGCGCCTGGGTTCGTGGCGGCGGGGGTCTGAGTGCGGTGCTGCACGGGCGAGATCGTGATGCCTCGCTGTCCTGGTTTGCACGGGCGGGACGCCGGCGCCACTGACTGGGTGTGTGCCACTAGCTGGTTGTAATTCAGTCCACGACGGCGAGGACGTCGGACTCGGTCATGATGAGGTATTCCTCGCCGTCGAGTTTGATCTCGGTCCCGGCGTATGAGGAGAAGATGACGCGGTCGTTCTTGTTGATTTCGAGGGGCACGCGTTCGCCGGTGTCGGTGTTGAGGGCGCCGTCGCCGACGGCGAGGACTACGCCGGTTTTGGGTGTGTCCTTGGCTTGTTCGGGGAGGTAGATGCCGGCGGCGGTGCGTTCCTCGGCTTCGTCGCGGCGGACGATGATCTTGTCGCCGAGTGGGCGGATGTTGAGTTTGGTGTTCTTGCGGGGCGCGGTTGCTGTCGCCATGGGTGAATCTCCTTTTGTGGATGTGTGGTGCGAGCGGTTCTTATGAAGTTGTCTCGGCGTGGCCGGGACACCTGGTGATCTGTGGAGTGAGGTTTGGTTAGAAGGATGGGGCGCCGGGCCAGCGGTTGTGGTGGTAGCGTCGGAGGACGCGGCTGAAGGCGTCGAGCAGGAGTTCCATCTGTACGGGGCGGGGGAGGACGGCGAAGACGCCGCGGCTCAGGGCGTCGGCGAGGTCGCGGGATTCGTCGCGGCGGGCGCGGTGGCGCTGGACGACGATGGTCGGGGGCGGCGCGTCGAGGCGTGCGAGGATCTGGAGCACGCGCACGCCGCCCTCGTCGGCGACCGCGGCGGTCCGCGCGAGGGGGAGGGCGAGATCGACCACGGCGATGTGGATCGGGAACTCGCGGATGAGTTTGGCGGCTTCGTCGGCTGAGTCGGCGCGGAAAGCGCGGACGCCCATCGGCTCCATAAGCGCCGGGAGCGACTCGACCCAAGGCTCGGCCCGCCAGGACCCGCTCGTCAGCAGCAGGTTGAGCCGACCGCCGACGGGCGGCGTTGCGGGGTCGGGTTGGCCGGGCGCGGGGAACATCGTGATGGGGGATGTGCAACCCGCGCGCCGGGCCGGGAAGGTCGATGATCGGCGTAATCAGTGCGGATGAAGCGATCAGGCACGCTCACAGAGGGTGATGGTTGACATCGAGCCGGCGGGAAAGCGGTCCGGGCGCCAAAGTGGCAGCGGAGTGTCAGGAGAGTTGATAGTGGTCGGGCGGTCGGGTGGGCGTAGATGCATGCCGCACACGCTCGGCCCGGTCGGCGTAGGACACCTCCGGCGGACGCCGGGCCGGATTCACCGGGTCGGCGTGTCGAGCGATAGGGTAGGATCGCGTCATGGGGAGCACGGGGGAGCAAAGCCTGGCTGTCGAGTCGTCGGTGACGGAGGAGACTCTGTCCGACGCCTCGCGTTCGGCGATCGCGCGTATGCGCCGGCTGAACCCGGACGCTGACCCGCTAGGTCGGCTGCCCGGCATCGCTCCCGAACGGATCCCGCGGCACATCGCGATCATCATGGACGGCAACGGCCGCTGGGCCTCCGAGCGAGGCCAGCCGCGGATCCGCGGGCACGAGGTCGGGGCGGAATCCGTCCGGGCCGTGATCGAAGAACTCGGCCCGCTCGGGGTCGAGGCGCTGACTTTGTATTCCTTCTCGACGGAGAACTGGAAACGCCCGGCGGACGAGATCGCTGCGCTGATGTCGCTTTCCCTGAAATACATGCGCGCGGAGCGCGAACTGCTGATCCGGCACAACATCCGATTCCGTCCGATAGGTCGGCGCGAGGGGCTGCCCGCGGAAGTGCTCGATGAACTGGACGCGACGGTCGAGGCGACCCGCCGCTGCACCGGCCCGACGCTTTGTATCGCGATGAACTACAGCGGGCGGAGCGAGATCGTCGATGCGGCGCGGGCGCTGGCCCGTGCGGCGGTCGACGGCATTATCCGCCCCGGGGACATCGACGAATCGAGCATCGAAGCCGCGCTCACGACCGCGGGGCTGCCCGATCCCGACCTGCTGATACGGACGTCCGGCGAGCGGCGCATCAGCAACTTTCTGCTGTGGCAGATTTCGTACGCCGAGATCCATGTGACGGACGTGCTCTGGCCGGACTTCCGCGCCGCGGACCTGCACGCCGCGATCCGCGACTACGCCTCGCGTCGTCGGCGGTTCGGCGGCGTGGAGCCGGGCTGACCGCTACCTTCTCCATCGTGCTGAAACATCGAATCCCTGTAGGCGCGGCGTTGATCGCGCT
>CAZTEE010000256.1:0-2367 GCA_964611775.1 uncultured Phycisphaeraceae bacterium
CTCGGCCGCGGCGCCGGCGTCTTGTGGTTCGCGTTCACCTCTGCGCGACCAACCCGTTACCGCCTCGCGGAACCTCTGAGGCGGCATGCCGAATCGCTTGGCGAACGCTCGTGAGAATGCTTCCGGATTCGCGTACCCCGCCTCGCGCGCGATCTCGACGACGGGCATGCTCGCCGATGTAAGTCGGACCGCAGCATGTTCGAGCCGGACGCGTCTGATAAAAGAAGCCACGCTCTCGCCGACGATCGACGAGAACAGCCGATGAAAGTGATACGGCGAGAACGCCGCTATCCGCGCCAGTTAGTCGAGCGTCCACGGGTGATCGAGCGATGACTCGAACTCGAGCAGCACTCGGAGGATCCGCTGTTCGTAGTCTTAGCGCGGCGTCATGCCGGGGGATCGTACAGATAGCCCGCGGCAGGTTTTCGATTTTCAGATTGATCGTTCTTGCGGTTTTTCACCAGGCGATCGGGCGCGGCTACGGCGACGTGCCACCGAGTTCGGTCCTCCGAGCGCGGCACACAATTAAGCAATACGCTCTAGCCCTGACCTTCGCTTTGCTCGGGTCAGGCGTCGGGGTTGCGCTGCGAAAGGGTCCGTGAGAGCGTGGCGATTATTTCTTCAGGCTCGGCCAGGCGGCCCGCGCCGACGGTCCGGCACGCCTGCCAGCCCTCGGCCGGGCCGACGAACGAATAGCCGTCGCTGCGCAGCGTCGAGACATTGCGCTGGTTCGCGGGCTGGGCCCACATCGCCGCGTTCATCGCGGGAGCGAGCAGCACCGGCGTCCGCGCCCGATCGACCGCGGCGAGTGTGAGCGTCACCACATCGTCGCACAGGCCGAGCGCGAGTTTCGCCAGGCAGTTCATCGAGGCGGGGGCGACGACGACGGCGTCGGCCCGGCGGGCTAGATCCACGTGCTGCGGATCGTGCGCTTCGATGTGCTGCCAGGGGCTGGTGTAGACGGGGTTGCCCGAGAGCGCTTCGAAGGTGATCGGGCCGACGAAGCGCGTCGCGGATTCTGTCATAAGAACGGCGACATCGGCGCCGGCCTGCGCGAGCCGACTGACGAGCGTGCAGGCTTTATACGCGGCGATCCCGCCCGTGACGCCGACGATGATCCGGCGTTCGCGGAGCGACTCGCTGTTCTGCGGCGCATTCATAAGAAATCAGTACGCCGGGCATGCCGACGAGGATCGATCAGAACTCTTCGCCGATCGGCGCGGGCCGGGAGTCCTCGTCCTCGGGCGCGTACTCGATGGTGATCTTGTCCTGGATGATTTCCTCGAAGACGAGTTCGAGGTCTGATCGGCCGTCGCGGTCGACTAGCGGGCGCGCGCCGTCCATTAGTTCGCGCAGGCGGGCCTGCACCAGGGCGCAGAGTTTGAACTTCCCGCCGAACTTTGCGAGCACCGCCTCGTCTTTCAGGGCTTCGATCATGTGCACCCGGCTCCGTGTTGGTCGTCGAGGTTCGTCCGACGCCGAATCGGCAATGCTATCATCGCAAGGCGGATCGGGCAACGTGCCCCCGCCGCCACCCGCTAAAACGAGGCTTCGATGCAGACCGCCCAATTCACCAGCGGCCAGAAGGTCGTCCACGTCGATCGCCCGGAATGGGGCGTCGGGGTAGTCCTCTCGGCCCAACGCGCCGGCGATACGGATCGGCTGCGGATCCGGTTCGAGCGGGCCGGGCTGAAGACGCTCGCCGCCCCCCCGGCGACGATCCGGCCGGCGGGGGATCATCCCGACGGCGCCGCTCTACCCACAGCCTCCACCGGTGGCTTGGCGGTCAGGCCGGACTACACGAGTCTGCTGGCGACGCTCCCCGTCGCCGCGACGGACCCGCTCAGCCCGTTGGATGCCCGGCTTAGAACTACGCTCGCGCTATATAAGTATTCCCGGACCGGCGCCTCGCTTATCGACTGGGCCGTTACTCGGACCGGACTGCCCGACCCGCTCGCGGAGTTCACCAGGCACGATCTCGAAGCCGCCTTCGCCCGCTTCGAGAACCAGCGCGACTCCCACTTGCGTTTGCTCGTAGGCGACGCGCGGCGGCTGACGCCCGAGAAACTCGCCGGGATCTCTGCTTCGGCCCCCGAGGCGGGCCGGCGCGCGTTCGCGGCGTGCATCGCCCGGCGTTGATCTCACGCGACAGCCCGCACGATCTAACCCGTGCGTGTCGGGCCGAGTTTGAGTCGGGAAGAGCAAAAACCACCACCGGCGCGGTGTTTCGCGGTTATTTCAGGACCGGGCCGGTTTGGCGCCGAGCCGGGCGAACGCGGCGCGCGGATTGAATCTCTCTTTCCATCGCCACCGGGCGACAGGCAATCAAACATCTGCCAGACACGGAGAGAGAGCATGAACGACCAG
>CAZTEE010000257.1:0-2347 GCA_964611775.1 uncultured Phycisphaeraceae bacterium
GGAAGCCGAGGTTGCCGTTAAGGAGCTTCGAACCCTGGAAGTTGGTGGAGTCGGCGAGGCGGTCGATGGTCTGGAGGATGGAGTCGATCTGGAGCTGGTTGGCGGCCTTCTCCTCGCTCGAGAGGCCGGCGGTGTTGGCCGTCGTGGTGACGAGGCCTTCCAGTTCGGTCAGGAGTCCGGAGATCTCCTGCAGGCCGCCCTCGGCGATGTTGACGACCTGCTCGGCGCGTTCGGCGTTGCCGATGGCGGCGCCGAGGCCCGCCTTGTCGGCGCGCAGGTTCTGCGACGCGATCAGACCCGCCGGGTCGTCGGCGCCTCGATTGATGCGAAGACCGGTGCTCAGGCGTTCGAGCGATTGGCTCAGGGCCTGGTTGTTCTGCCCCAGGACGCGCTGGGCGATCAGGGACTGAACGTTTGTATTGATCCGACTCATGGTTTCCTCCGTGCTGTTTCACGCTCGCCGGGCGCCGGCGGGCTCACTCCGTTGTGTCCACGCGTTGCCGCGGGGCGCCCGGCGGACATTCGCCGAGCCGATCTCGAACGGACCCCGGCCCACGCGGGCCGACGGTCGCGTGTCTGAATCGACGCCCGCGAATCCACGGTTCACGAAGAGAATCCCGTTATCGCCTGCATTCCGGCTATGGGACGCGCACAAACCGACCCCCGGCGTCGATCACGCCGGGGGTCGGTGGTCCGAGTCGATTTATAAGATGCGCCGGGCGGTCCCCGACGCCGGGGAGGCGATCAGCCGAGCAGCTGCAGCACGTTCTGCGACGCGGTGTTCGCCGCGGTCAGGACGCTCGTCCCCGCGCTCGAAAGAATCTGCGCCCGAGTAAGAAGGCTTGTCTCGACCGCGAAGTCCGCGTCGCGGATCTGCGAGTTCGCCGCGGTCACGTTCTCGAGCGCGGATTCGAGCGAACGGATATTCGTCTGCACCGCGTTGCGCTCGAACGCCCCCAGCCGACCGCGCAGCGTCGAGATCTCGTCGATCGCGCTCTCGATGATCCGGCTCGCATTTATGAAGTTCTCGGCGTTGAGCGAGTTCACCCCGCCCGACTTCAGGCTCGAAAGGAACTGGAACTCCGCGGTCCCGCCCGGCAGGTTGTTCAGCGTCCCGCCGAGTTGCGTCGCGGCGATCGACTGCACGCCCAGACTCACCTGCTGAGTCGCGTTGACCTCCGGCCCGAGCTGGTACAGCGACCCGCCCCCGGTGATACGGAACGACGTCGGCGTGCCCGTGACCGCGGTCGAGAACGCGGACGAGAGCAGCAGGTCCACGTCTAGTTCCGAGGTCTTGGCCGAGATGCTCAGCCCCCGACCCGTGCCCAGCGCGCCGTTGATTAGCGCGGTGACGTCCTTGCCGGTGTCGCGCGTGGCGGGTTCGACGATGAGCGGGTCGGCGTAGTCGAGATCGGCGATGTCGCCGTTGTTAACCAGCCGGACCATGCCCTGGTCAAGGAACACACCGGAGGATCCCACACGTTCGACGGAAACAAAGGGGTTGGAGCCGAACTCCGTGGAGAAGATGCGGATGCCGCTGGTGATGTTGCCGGCGCTGACGCGTGCCGCCTGGACGCCCGTCGAGGCGGCCAGGCTGTTCACCGCCGTGACGATCTCGTCGAGCGTGGTGCCGCTCGTAAACGTAAGTTCCTGCACGCCGTCGGGACCGGCCAGACGCACGGTGGCGGTCTGCGGGATCTGTCCGTTCGCGGCGGCGACGGGGTTGAAGACGAGGGCGTTGGTCGTGTCGCCGCGGAGGAACAGTTGCGCCGGCTGGGCGGACTCGACCACCTCGACATCAACCTTTATGTTCGCTCGGTTGAGGAACTGGGCGGCGTTGACGGTCGCCTTGGTGACGTCCGCCGTGTCCACGCCGCTGAGCGTGTACCCGAGTTCGCCGTTGAGGAGTTTGAGATCGGCGAACGAGGCGGTGTTGCTGATGCGCGTGATCGAGTCGATCGCCGAGTCGATCTGGCGCTGGTTGGCGTCGATCTCTGCGGGCGAGACGCCGCCGGTGTTGGCGGCCTCGACCACGAGCGACTTGATGGAGTTGAGAAGTTCCGATACCTCGGCGAGCGAGGCCTCGGTCGTCGCGATGACGCCGCTGGCGCGCTCGGAGTTCTTCACTCCCTGCTCGATCCCTCGGAGATTGGCGCGGAGCCGCTCCGAGACGATCAGCCCGGCGGGGTCGTCGGCGCCCCGGTTCAGCCTCAGCCCCGTCGCCAGGCGCTGGAGCCGGACCCCGAGATCGGAGTTGGCTGCCGCCAGGTTCCGCTGGGCGATCAGGCTCGAAATGTTCGTGTTGATCCTCGCCATGACAATCCTCCGTGATTGAGGCGATGCGCCC
>CAZTEE010000258.1:0-2316 GCA_964611775.1 uncultured Phycisphaeraceae bacterium
CCCGTCATCCGGCGCTAGGCCGACTGATCCAGGCCCACAGCCCGGACAAGTCGATCGCGCCGGACATGGCGAGCCGGCGCCCGACGCTTCGACTATCGCGGCGGAGTTATTCAGCGCCGTCGCGTCGTCGCCGGGTTTTCTTGAACTTACGTCACAGCAGCAGTCGGCGTTTCTGCGTCAGGTAGCCGACGTGATCCATGTGAACTGGGCCGAGTCTCCGGACTCGGCGATCCGTCTCGTCGAGTCCTGGGGCGGGCGGATCAGCCGTGAGGACGAGGCCAGGCGCGAACTCGAGCGGGTGTCGCGGGTGACGGATCCCACCTACCGCGTCCGAGCGTACCGCGTCGATCGCGCGTCGCTCCGGCGTCCGGAAGTCAAGATCGACGCCGACGGGATCAGGGTCGAGACGTTGCCGGATCGGTACCCCGGCGGCTTGACGGGCGTGCAGCCGTCGCTCTTCGGATTCGACGATCCGAGCCGTGCGCCCGATGCCCCGCGGCTGATGCTCGAAATACCACTGTCCGTCCCCGGGCGCCGGCAAGACCCGTACTTGACGCTGTGGTTCCGTTGGTCCGAGTCGCTGGGGATTTGGGCGCCGGAACGTCTCCAGGTTCAGGTGCTCGGCGACGAGTCGTTGATCGTCCCGCCGGTGTTCTGAGATGACGCCTCCCAATGTCACAGCACCGATTAGAAAATAGCCCCCGCGTATAGCAAGCGCGCGGGCCTGCCACTACGCTGTATCGCATGATCAGCGAACGTGCGGTCGTGTTATTAGATCGTCTCGGTGTGAACGGGGACGCCCGGCTCAAAGGGCACGGCGCCGGCGTGGCGGCCGAGTCGCTCGACCCCTCGACCGGGGAGGTCGTCGGCCGTGCCGCCCTCGACGACGCCCGCTCCTACGAAGCCGCCGCCGATCGCGCCCGCGACGCCTTTCTCAGGTGGCGCTCCGTCCCGGCGCCGCGACGCGGGCTTGTCGTCCGCGCCGTCGGCGAGGCGATCCGCGCGCACAAGGACGCTCTCGGCTCGCTCATCTCAATCGAGATGGGCAAGATCAAGGCCGAGGGCGACGGCGAGGTGCAGGAAGCCGTCGACATCGCCGACTTCGCCGTCGGACTCTCCCGGCAGATCGGAGGGCTTACTCTCCCCAGCGAACGCGCCGACCACCGGCTCATGGAGCAGTGGCACCCGCTCGGCCCCGTCGGCGTCATCACCGCGTTCAACTTCCCCGTCGCCGTCTGGGCCTGGAACGCTCTCATCGCAGCCGTCTGCGGCGACACCGTCCTCTGGAAACCAAGCCTCGTCACGCCCGTCGTCTCCGTCGCGCTCCATCACGTCGTCCGCGAAGCCGCCACGCGCGAGGGCTTCCCCGACATATTCAATCTCGTTCTCGGCACGGACGAGATCGTGGGCGAGCGGATGATCGCCGATCGGCGCCTGCCTCTCATCAGCGCGACCGGCTCGTGCAGGATGGGGCGGCGGGTCGCGCCGGTCGTCGCCGAACGCATGGGACGGACGCTCCTCGAACTGGGCGGGAACAACGCCGCGATCGTGATGGACGACGCGGATCTGGACCTCGCGACGCGCGCGATTCTCTTCGGCGCCGTCGGCACGACCGGCCAGCGCTGCACGAGCACACGCCGCGTGCTCGCCCACCGCGCGATCGCCGACGAACTGACCCGGCGCCTGACTGACGCATACAAAACATTGCGGATCGGAGACCCCCTCGAAGACGGCACGCTCGTCGGCCCGCTCGTCTCGCCCGATGCCGTGGAGATGATGATGCGCGCCGTCGAATCGGCGAAATCGCAAGGCGGCGCTCTGGTCTGCGGCGGGCAACGGCTCGACCGTCCGGGCAACTTCGTCACGCCCTGCATCATCCGCGTCCCGCGAGGCGCGGACCTCCCCATCGCGCGCGAGGAGACGTTCGCACCCGTCCTCTACATCTTCGAGATCTCGTCGATCGACGAAGCGATCGCGCTGAACAACAGCGTCGATCAGGGCCTCTCTTCGTGCATCTTCACCGAGAGCCTGACCGGCGCCGAACGATTCCTCTCGCCCGCCGGGTCCGACTGCGGCATCGCCAACGTCAATCTCGGGACCAGCGGCGCGGAGATCGGCGGCGCCTTCGGGGGCGAAAAAGACACCGGCGGCGGGCGGGAGTCCGGCTCGGACTCCTGGAAGGCATACATGCGCCGTCAGACGAATACAATCAACGCCGGGCGGGATCTGCCGCTCGCCCAAGGCGTACGCTTCGGCTGATTCTCACCGAACGCTTAACGGAGTGAACCGAACTCGATGGAGCAGGAACCCGTCATC
>CAZTEE010000259.1:0-2288 GCA_964611775.1 uncultured Phycisphaeraceae bacterium
TGCGTGACCATCACGATCGTCTGATCCCGCCGGGCCCGGATTTCAAGGAGCGCGTCGAGGATCTTCCCGCCGGTGGCGCGGTCGAGGTTGCCCGTCGGCTCATCCGCGAGCAGAACCGCGGGCCGATTGACGATCGCGCGTGCGATCGCGACGCGCTGCCGCTCGCCGCCCGAGAGTTCGCCGGGCCGGTGCGTCGAGCGTTCGCCCAGGCCGAGCGCCTCGAGCATCTCGTCCGCTGCGGTGCGAAGCCCGGCCCGCTCGCGCATGTACCCGAACCTGCCGAGCCGGATCATCGCGCCGATCAGCACGTTCTCGCGCGCATCCAGTTCCGGCAGCAGGTGGTAGAACTGGAACACGAAGCCGACGTCCGAGCGCCGATACGCGTTGCGCTGCGCCTGGGACCAGTTAGCAATATTCTGATTCTGATAAAATACTCCCGAGCGCGCGTCGGCAGTATGGTCCGGCCGGTCCAGCCCGCCGAGCATGTGCAGGAGTGTGGACTTGCCGGAACCCGAGGCGCCGAGGATCGCGACGAACTCGCCCCGGCGGACCTCCATATCCACGCCGCGGAGCACGGGCGTCGAGACCTTCCCGAGACGGTACGTCTTATGTACACGCCGCGCCGCGAGGATGACGCCGGGTTTTCCGGTGAGAGTGCTCATTCGAATCGCAGCGCCGCGACGGGGTCGAGCCGGGCGGCTTTGATCGCGGGAGCGATCGCGCCGACGACACTGAACATCACCCCGCCCCCGAGCACGAGCGCCGCGGCGATCGGGTCGAGCCGGCTGGGGATCTCGGGGAAGAAATAGATCGCCGGGTCCCAGACGACGATGCCCAACGCCGACCCGAGCCAGTCGTGAATGGGGTTGATGTTGGTGACGATCAGCCACGACACCGCGCCCCCGAGCGTCGCTCCGACGACCCCGATCGCCGCCCCATATCTTATAAAGAGCCACGCCACTCCGGCCCGGCTGGCGCCGAGGGAACGCAGCACGCCGATGTCCTTGACTTTGTCGCTGACCATAGACCAGAAGATCGAGAAAACCAGGAACACCGCAGTCAGCGAGATGAACCCGAAGAGGGCGACGGTCAACGCCATTTCCTTTTTCACCGCCGCGATGAACGTGCGGACGCCGTCGCGTTCCTCCCAGGTGTAGACGCGGACGAGGTCGGGGTCAGGCGCGTCCCGGCGTTCGCGCGCGAATCGGCGGTATACATCAGCCGCGGCGTCGCGCGCTTCGACCGCGCTGACGCCCGGCGCCGCGCGCACCATCACCGTCGTCACCCGCGCCGGGTCCACACCCACAACGACCGGCTCGGCGAACCCTTCGCCGGATTCTTCCACCGCGAACGGGTCGAACGGCGCGACGCGCTCGGCGGCCTGCATCCGCAGCATTTCCTGAAGCGCGTCGAGCCGAATCAGCGCAGTGTTCGCATCGACCTCGTACAAGCCGGTCTGGAACTCGTTGGCGACGGGGAATCGCTTGGCGCGGACATCGACGACCGCCCCGCCGCGCGAGATCGGCAGGACGCTGACGGTGACCTCTTCATCGGGCATGAACCGGTACCGTGGGATCGTCCAGCCGCGCGGATCGCGGGTGTTGTACCCGCTGGCCCACAGGCCGGGCACGACCGCGGGTATCGGCTCGCCGGTGACGGCGTCGGGTTCTGTCAGCGCCAGGCCCCGCTCGAAGTGATCGCCGTCGAGGCGCAGCCTGGGATCCTGAAGATCGCGGTCCTTCGGCAGCGGCTTCTCAATCTTCTTCCACCACAGAGTGTCGCCGTAGGCCGTGACGCGGTCGTACGACTCGCCGTCCACGCCGATCAACCGCCAGATCTGCGGCGAGCCGTCGGGCAGACCCACGAGCGCCATAGTCTCGATCGTCGGGGTCGCGGCGTCGATCTCGGGCCGATCCTCCAGCCGCTCCATCAACTCCGCGTAATGTGGGATCCCCGTGATCGGCCAGGTGATCGCGGCGTCTCCCATCAGAGTCCTTCCCGACGCCAGCAATACACCCAGAAACCCGCTCATCACCGACCACACGATCAGCACCATCGCCGTGCACAGCATCACCGCCAGAGCCGCCAACAGCGGCATAACCCGGCTCGTCAGGTACCTACGTGTCAGCAGCGACTGATACACCCGGCTGATCCTATCGGCGACGGGCGCAACGGGGGTGCAACCTCGATCTATTCAATCCCAGATCCGCAAATGCACCCAAAGCCCGGGGATTTCATCCCTGGGCTTTCGATGTGTTTGTCCAGGATCACACCGCCGCGAGTGATCG
>CAZTEE010000260.1:0-2281 GCA_964611775.1 uncultured Phycisphaeraceae bacterium
TGATCGCTTGCCGCCGGGGACGCCTGCGAATGTGCAGCGTGTGCTGGGGCGGTGCCTCGAGCGAGACAAGTCGAAGCGATATCGAGACATCGGGGATGTGGCGCTGGACTTGCGAGCCGCTCCGGATCGCTCGGGTGATCCGGTCGTCGCGGCGGCGTCATCTGCCTCGGGAGTGCGTCGAGCGAGTCTGCTCGTGACAGCGTTTCTGCTCGGCGCGGCGGTGATCGCCGGCGCGCTGTTGGTGCGCCCGTCGGCGCCCGCGCCGGAGCCGCCCGCGTCAAAGCGTTTCGGCATCGGCGGCTTCGACATGCCGATCGACCCGTACTCGAGTGTTGCGATTTCACCCTCCGGAGACAGCATCGTGGTCCGCAGCCGCGAGCCCGGCGGCGAGACGATGCTTCGAGTCCGCCCGATGGACTCGCTGGAATCGAGGACGATCCCCGGGTCGGAATCCGGACTGTTGCCGTTCTATTCGCCCGATGGCCAGCGCATCGGATTCTGGGCGTGGGGTGAGATCAAGGTTGCGTCGGTCAGCGGCGGTGAGGCGCGCCGCATCGCGACCACCAACGTCGGCTTCACCGGCGGTGCCTGGATGGACGACGGCACGATCATCTTCACCGGGGGTATATCGAGGACCATGCATCGGGTTTCATCGGTCGGGGGCGCGGTCGAGATGCTCGATGTCGTGTTGCCCGAGAGGGCCGACAATCTCGCGGCGCCATCGCGCATTCCCGGCGCCGATGCCGTCCTGTGCGCCGTAGGCGCCGCGGGCCGCAACGACATCGGCGTGCTTTCGCTGGCCGACGGGCGGGTGCGCATCCTCGCCGAAAACGGGTACCAGCCCGTGTACTCCGCCACCGGGCATGTCATATACCACCGGACGGACAACGGCCCGCTGATGGCGTTGCCGTTCGACGCCGAGCGGCTGGTGGCGGCGGGCCCGCCGTTCGAGCTCCAGGCCAGCCGCGGCGTGCGACTGAGTTTCCAGTCCCAGCTCTACGCCATCGCCGAAGACGGCACATTCGCCTCGATCACGCTGGATGCAATCCGCGACACCACCGAACTGGTGCGCGTCGATGCCTCCGGCGAGATCGAGGTGCTGCACACCCTCGAGGGGGTGATCGACGTGCCCCGTCTCTCGCGTGACGGGCGACGCGTCGCGTACCGTGTACCCGCGCCGGACTGCAACATCTGGGTGCTCGATCTCGAGCGGGGCACAACCACGCGCATCACGCGCGAGGGGGACAACCACGGCATCGTCTGGTCCGCCGACGACGAGCACATCATCACCTTCCGGCGCGAACACGGCAACGGGCGCACCGTCATGCTCCGCGCGGATGGCGTCGGCGCAGCGCGTGACCTCCATGCCGCGGCGCCGGACAACCTCCACACCCTCGCGGCGACAGCGCAGGATGCGGAAGTGCTCCTCGGCGGCGGCGGCGGCGGCGGCCGCTTCGAAGGCCTCGGCGTGCTTGATGTGCAAGAGCAAGTGGTGCGCCCCGTGAGCGACGAGCCGATCGACTACCGAGGCGCCGCCCTGTCGCCCGATTATCGCCTGATCGCCTACAGCTCGATGCTGTCCGGACGGAGCGAGGTCTACCTCCAGCCATGGCCGGACCAGGACAGTCGCGTGCAGGTCTCCATCGGGGGCGGAACGGAGCCGGCGTGGTCGCGCGACGGCAAGACGCTCTACTACCGCGGCGGCGAGACCATCAACGCCGTGAATGTGCAGCACGGCGACGAACTCATCGTCGGTCGCCCCGCCGCGGCCGTCGAGGCCGGTTACAGCGACGGGCCGTTCGGCATGGCCGGTTATGAACCCGACGGGGAGGGCGGCTTCATCGCGGTGCGCAACCGGGGGGGCGAGGCGGGCGTCAACCAGATCGAGGTCGTCCTGAACTTCTTCGGCGAGATCGAGCGGCTCGACCCGACGCGGCGCAAGTAAACGAGACGCGCGGCGCCGACATCCGGCGTCCTGGAAGGAAGGCCATCGTGATGAGCACGAATCGAACACCGAGTGGCGTTGCCTGTCTGCTCCTTGCACCGCTTCTTGGCATGGGCGTCGCTGGCTGCCGGTCGTCCCAAGCCGTGGCTTCGGACGGACACCCGATTGAGCATCGAGCGGATCACGATGTCAGCGGTGTCTGGCGACTGGTCGAGTTCCGCGACTGGGGTCCCGACGGAAACGAGGTCGAATCGCTGGGAAATCAGGCCCCCGGCCTGTTTGTCTACACGCCGCGGGGCAACATGTCGCTGCACATCATGACCGAACAGGTTCGCA
>CAZTEE010000261.1:0-2279 GCA_964611775.1 uncultured Phycisphaeraceae bacterium
CTATTTTATCACCGCGTCGGGGCGCACCTCTTGCGCACGGGTCCGGTATTCGGCTATGAGACATCGCCCGGTCCGGGCTATCCTGCCCGCATGACCGAGCACGCGAACACCGGGATCGAGTCGTCGCTGCACGAGGACCGCGTTTTCCCGCCGTCCGCAGGCTGGTCGAGCGCCGGCCCGGGGGCGGCGCCCGTCACGCCGCACGTCGCGTCGATGGACGAGTACCACGACCTGCACCGCCGGGCGCTCGCCGACCCCGAAGGGTTCTGGGCGGGCGTCGCGCGGGAGTTGCACTGGTTCGAGCCGTGGGAGCGGGTGCTCGACTGGCGCCCGCCGGACGCCGCGTGGTTCGTCGGCGCGAAAACAAATCTTTCATACAACTGTCTCGATCGGCAGATCGACGCGGGCCTGGGCGATCAGGTAGCGCTGATCTGGGAAGGCGAGCCGATGGACGGCGGGCCCGAGGTCCGGCGTCTGACCTACGGCGAACTCCACTCGGATGTATGTAAGTTCGCCAATGTGCTCGATTCGCTCGGCGTGAAGAAGGGCGAGATCGTCACGATCTATATGCCGATGGTCCCGGAACTTGCCGTCGCGGTTCTTGCGTGCGCGAGGATCGGGGCGCCTCACTCCGTGATCTTCGGCGGGTTCAGCGCCGGCGCAATCGCCGACCGAGTCCACGACGCGAAGAGCCGGGTGATCGTCACCGCCGACGGTGGCTGGCGCCGGGGGCAGATCGTCCCGCTGAAGGAAAATGTTGACGCCGCGTGCGCCCAGGTCGGCTCGGTCGAGCACGTGGTCGTGCTCCAGCGCACCGGCGCCGAGATCTCCTGGCATCACAAGCCGTCCTCGAACCCGGGCGCCAAACGCGACCACTGGTGGCACGACCTGATGTCGGCGGCGCCCGCCGAGCGCGACGCGGAGCCGCTCGACGCCGAGCATCCCTTGTTCGTTCTCTACACATCCGGGACCACCGGCAAGCCCAAGGGCATCCTCCACACCACCGCCGGGTACATGGTCTGGACTTATTACACATCAAAACTTACTTTCGACCTGCACCCCGGCGCCGACCAGGTCTACTGGTGCACCGCCGACGTCGGCTGGATCACCGGGCACTCCTACATAATCTACGGCGTGCTGCCCAACCGCGTACCCACGATCATGTACGAGGGCGCCCCCAACCACCCCACGCCCGACCGCTTCTGGTCTATCGTAGAACGCCATAAGGTGACACACTTTTACACCGCCCCCACCGCGATCCGCGCGTTCATGAAATGGGGCGACAACTTCCCCCGCAAGCACGACCTTACATCGCTCCGCGTGCTCGGGACGGTCGGCGAACCCATCAACCCGGAAGCGTGGATGTGGTACCGCCGGGTCATCGGGCGCGACAAGTGCCCGATCGTCGACACCTGGTGGCAGACCGAAACCGGCGGGCACATGATCACGCCGTTGCCAGGCGCCACTACGACCAAACCCGGCTCGTGCACCTACCCGTTCCCCGGCGTCGACACCGCGATCGTCGATGAGCAAGGAATAGAACAACCCCCGAACGCCGGCGGGCTGCTCGCGATCCGCAACCCCTGGCCGGGCATGCTGCGCACGATCCTCGGCGACCACGATCGTTACATCGAAACATACTGGTCAAAAATCAAGGACCGTACCGGCGCGCCGATGTACTTCCCCGGTGACGGCGCCCGGCGCGACCCCGACGGCTGCTTCTGGATCATGGGCCGGGTCGACGATGTAATTAACGTGGCCGGGCATCGCCTGGGGACGATGGAGGTCGAGAGCGCCCTCGTCGCGCACGAGGCCGTCGTCGAAGCCGCCGTCGTCGGCATGCCGCACGAGATCAAAGGCACGGGCATCGCGGCGTTCGTGACGCTCGGCCCGGGCTACAACCCCGGCGCCGACCTCCGCGACGCCCTCCGCGAGCACGTCGCCCGCGAGATCGGCGCGATCGCGAAGCCCGATCAGATCCGCTTCACCGACGCTCTGCCCAAGACGCGCAGCGGGAAGATCATGCGCCGGCTGCTCCGCGACATCGCCGCCGGCGTCGAAAAGGTCGGTGACACAACAACGCTGGAAGATTACACCGTGCTCGCGCGACTGCGCGATAACAACGAGGGCTGACCCGTGCGATACGCGATGATCATGGCGGGCGGCTCCGGAACCCGGCTCTGGCCGCTGAGCCGGCGCGATCGCCCGAAGCAACTCGTCCCGCTGATCGGCGGGCGGTCGCTGCTTGAGCTGTCGGGCGAGGTCAGGGTGCACTTCAC
>CAZTEE010000262.1:0-2275 GCA_964611775.1 uncultured Phycisphaeraceae bacterium
GTCCGGGCAGGATTTCGTGATCCGACGGGGGCAGGCCGAGGCGGAGCCGGGCGACACGCCGGTGTTCGGCTGCACGTACGAGGAGATCGTGCGCGAGGCGATGCCCGGGCACCGCGTGCTGATTAACGACGGCGCGGTCCGCGGGCTTGTCGTCGAGCAGCACGAGGACCGCATCCGCTGCCGAGTTACTATTGGCGGACTGGTCACCACGGGCAAAGGCGTCAACCTGCCGGACAGCGATATCTCGGCGCCGGCCCTTATGGAGCGAGACTGGCAGGCGGTCGAGTGGAGCGTGGCGAACGGGATCGATTTTCTTGCGATGTCCTTCGTGCGACGGGCGTCAGAGGTGCGCGAACTTCGTCAGCGGCTGACGAAGATGTGCGTCGACGGGGTGTGCGGGCTGGCGTGGGACGGTGAGGCTTCCGGGCGCATCCCGATCATCGCGAAGATCGAGAAGCCGCAGGCCGTGGCGAACATCGAGGAGATCCTCGACGAGGCGGACGGGATCATGGTCGCGCGCGGCGATCTCGGCGTGGAGATGGACATCGCCGAGGTTCCCGTCACGCAGAAGACGCTGATCGTGCGTGCGCAGGCGCACGGGAAGCCGTGCATTGTTGCAACGCAGATGCTCGAGTCGATGATCGACAGCCCGTCGCCGACTCGTGCCGAGGTCAGCGATGTTGCGAACGCGATCTATGACGCCGCGGACGCGGTGATGCTGTCGGGCGAGACGGCGGTGGGTTCGTTCGGCGCCGAGGCTGTCGGGATGATGCGGCGTGTGGCGCGTGCGACGGAGACCAGGCTGCGTGAACTGCCGCAGTCGCGGATCGAGCCGGTGCTGACGGGCGTGCCGCGCTCGCGTACGGGGGCGCTGGCGCAGGGCGCTTGGACGATGGCGCGGGCGATGAACGCGAGGCTAGTCGCGTGCTGGAGCGAGCAAGGCGAGACGGCGCGGCTGCTGTCGCGGATGGGTTTCCGCATCCCGGTGCTGGCTTTCAGTTCCGATGAGCGGGCGGTGCGGCGGATGGCGCTCTTGTACGCGGTGACCCCGGTGCATCAGCCGGCGCCGCCGGAACACAGGTCGCAACTTGCGAAGCTGGTGAATCGGATCGCGCTCGAACGCGGGCTGGTGGTCGCGGGCGATACGGTTGTCGTCGTTTCGGGCAAGCCGCTGGGCACCCCCGGCGCGAGCGACAGCGTGACCATTCAAACAATCGGCGCGTGAGCGGCGGCGGTGGGGGGCTAGCCCGCCGCTGAACTATGATTATTTCTATGAACAGCGAGCACGCGAGCGCGGCGATTCTTTCGATCGGCGATGAACTCGCGCACGGCGAGGCCGTGGACACCAACTCGGCGTGGGTGGCGCAGCGCCTCGTCGAGCGCGGCGTGTGCGTGGTCGAGCACCGGACGATCCCCGATGATCTCCACGCGATCGCGGCGGCGTTCGGCGAACTCGCCGCGAGGGTCGAACTTATTGTTTCGACCGGCGGGCTGGGGCCGACGGACGATGATCTGACCCGGCCGGCGCTGGCGGCGGCGCTCGGGGACGGGCTGGTCGAGGACGAGGGGGCGCTCGCGCGATTGGAACTTAGATTCGCGCGTGCGAATCGGGCCCTCCTGCCCGCCAATCGCGTGCAGGCGCAGCGGCCGGAGTCGGGGAGATGCCTGGACAACGAGCACGGCACGGCGCCGGGACTGGCTGCGACGCTGCGCTCGGCGGGTCGAGTGTGCGACGTGTTCTGCCTGCCCGGCCCGCCGAACGAGATGGCGCCGATGTTCGAGCGGTCTGTCGGGCCGGCGCTGCGGCCTCCGGCGGGACGAGTCATCCTGACGCGCGAGCTGCACGAGTTCGGATTGCCCGAGTCCGCGATCCCCGCGCTGCTGGGCGGGCTGATGGAGCGCGGCAGGAACCCCGGAGTCGGCACGGCCGCCCGCACGTCTTATGTCACATGCAAGATCAGGTTCGAGGGCCCGGCGGCGGACGCGGCGCCGGCGCTCGACGAAGTGGAGCGCACGGTGCGCGGGGCGCTCGGGCCGTATGTCTTCGCGGATGGGGCTGGCACGCTCGCGGGGGCTGTGCTGGAGACGCTGCGCGAACGCGGGGAGACACTCGTCACGGCGGAATCGTGCACCGGCGGGATGATCGCGGCGGCGATGACTGATTCCGCGGGGTCGTCCGACGCGTTCGTCGGCGGGATCGTCGCATATTCGAACGAACTTAAGACGCTGCTGCTGGGCGTTCCCGCCGGTGTGATCGCGGAGCACGGCGCGGTGT
>CAZTEE010000263.1:0-2244 GCA_964611775.1 uncultured Phycisphaeraceae bacterium
GGTCCGACCCGCCGACACCCCCGCCATCATCACACGCATCCAACGCGACTGAACAGTCACAATATTAATCAGTGGCTAGAGCTTCCCAGCGGCACAGGCGTAGCGTTCCTTCGCTGCGTGGCAGCATGGCTCACCAAGCCGTGATGATTCTACGCGAATCATACTACTTGAACGCAACTCCCTACTCCTCAGTAATTTAGATCCATATTCGCTGCCCGCCGCTACCTTTATCTCCGTCGCGCGCCGCGGCTTACGGCTCACCCCCCCGAATCAATAACGCCCCAGTTTCATAAAGAGTTCCAGGACAAATCGTGCCCGATGAAGCCCACTCGATCTGAATATGGATTTCGAGTGTAGGCCAAGGCTTGTGCCAGGCTACCCGAAACGGTACACTGAATTCTTGGCGGGACGCACACCCGCCGGGCATCCAACTCTAGGAGGAGTCAAATCATGTTCACGAATCGCCTGATCCGCGGCGTGGCCGCGGGGATCGTCATCGTTTCGTCGGCCGGCGCCGCGCACGCCGGACTCGTCAACCTCGCCCCGGGCGCCGGGACCGGCTTGAACGGCGTCACCGTCGCCACCCACCCCGAGACAGCCGGGGGGATCCCCTTCGGCGGCGACCTCACACAGTCGTTCCAGATCCTCGGCGCCGGGGACACGCTGCTCTTCGAGGGCGTCCTCCAATCACGCGTCTCGATCTCCGACATCACCAACACCATCATCTTCTCGCTGCGCATCCGAGACACCGTCGGCGGACTCAACGGCATCATCTCGAACGTCGAATACTCCGGCTTCGCGGGGTGGACAACCGACGTCGAATGGAATGACGACGGCCTCGGCGACGAAGGCCCGAGCCGCGCCGAACGATCACTCGACGGCGACACACTCAACTACCTCTTCGGCTTCAGCCCGCTGGTCGGACCCGACGAATCCAAGTTCTTCTTCGCACTAACCGACGCGACCGAGTACGCGCTCGTCGGGACCGCGACCATATTCCTGACCACCGGCGAGAGCACGACCCTGACCGTCTTCGCCCCGGGGGTCCCCTCACCCGCGGGAGGAGCGGTGTTCGCACTCGCCGCCGCCGCCGTCACCGCCCGCCGACGCCGCGGCTGATCGAACACGTCCAGAAACAATTTCACCATACACCCAAAGCCCGCCGGCCCAATCCGGCGGGCTTTGTCATGTTATTGATCACACCGCGACGCCGCGCTCCGCCTCGCACGCCCGTTTCAGGTCGGCGAGGTCGCCGTTCATGCACTTGCTCATTGTCTTTCGCATCATCGGCGCCGTGAGAGCGCCCATCAATTTCGCCGTCAGTGTTCGCGGCGTCGAGTTCATCACGAGGTCCACGCGCGTCCCGCCGGCCTCGGGCGTGAACGTGAATCGGCTGTCCCACAGCACGCCGCACGAGTCGCAACCGACCGAGTATGACCGCGGCGGGTCGAACGAAGTGATCTCCAGGGTCTCCGTGTGCTCCTTGCCGAACATCACGCGCGTCTCGCGGAACCGCGTCCCCTTGCAGACGGGCCCGTCCGTCTCGAGTTCGACCCGGGTGATCCCGCTGATCCTTTCGGCGGCGTTAGGGATGTCCGCCGCGACGGCGAACACGCGGTCCGCCGGGGCGTCGATGTGTGTCGAATAAGTCAGTGCCGGCATCTGATTCCTCCCTTTGCGCGCCGACGATCCATCGCGGCGGCTCATACAATTTACCGATACCGCGGGAAATCAATTCAGACGCGGGCGCAATAAAACAGCCGCGGGATCGGCCCCGCGGCTGTTCGATTCAGAAAAAATACTTACGCGGTTCCCGCGATCACGCCCCGCCGAGGTGCTCGGCGAGCACCCTGCGCGTCTGATCAACGTTGATCCACACCTGCTTCGATATAACCTTGCCTTCGCTGTCGAGGACGTACCCGCGGTTGGGATACCCGGCGAACTGCTTTGTGACAGGGGAGTCGATGCCGTCGACGAGGATGCGCGCGGTGACGCCGAGTTCGTCGCGTGTGCGTTTCGCGCACGTCATTCGCTCGTCGAACGTGGTGTGCTGCTTGATGACGATGCCGTTCTCGGTCTGCGCGGGGATCTCCCAGCCGTCGATGGGGTGGGCCTCCCGCGTGTAGACGATGACGAAGTGGACCGCGCTCCCGTACTGCTTCTGTAGTTCCTCGAAGGCGTTGATTTTTCCGCGGAAGATGGGGCAGGTGTACGAGCCGAACTCGATGACGACGGGCTTGCCGC
>CAZTEE010000264.1:0-2241 GCA_964611775.1 uncultured Phycisphaeraceae bacterium
GCGCGGCATGCGATCGGGGAGCGCGGAGCGTGATGTTGAGCGGTTGCTGGTCATTTGGTTGCGCCGGGGCGAGTGTTGATTTCGACCGAGAGTTGCGATGGAACTGGTGTGGTCAGCCCTGGAGGGATTCGATCATCTTGACCATGGGGAGGAACATCGCGACGACGATGGTTCCGATGATTCCGCCGAGGACGATGACCATGACGGGTTCGAGGAGGGAGACGAGTGAGCTGACGGCGACATCGACTTCTTCATCGTAGTTGTCGGCGATCTTGGTGAGCATGGAGTCCATGTCGCCGGTTTCCTCGCCGACGTCGATCATGTTGACGACGAGGGGATCGCAGACCTTGGTTTCGCGGAGGGGGTTTGCGAAGGATTCGCCTTCGCGGATGGAGTCATGGACTTTGTTGAGCGCTCGTTCGTAGACCCAGTTGCCGCAGGTGTCGCGTGTGATGGTGATAGCTTCGAGGATGGGCACGCCGGCGGAGATGAGTGTTCCGAGGGTTCTGGTGAAGCGCGCGATGACGGTTTTCCGGATGATTCCGCCGAGGATGGGGGTGAGTAGGAGGAGGGTGTCGAGCGCGGCGCGACCTGGGCGGGTTTTCTTGAGGAGTTTCATGAGGATGACGATTGCGAAGGGGGCGATGAGCACCCAGACGGCGCCGGGGATTGTTTGATCGGGGCTGGCGTTTCCGGCGACCCATGCGCTGGTGTTGATGAGGAAGAGGGTGAGGGCGGGGAGTTCGATGCCGAAGTCGAGGAAGATGTCCTGGAACTGGGGGATGATGAAATACATGATGCCGGTGACGATGAGCATTGCGACGAGGATGACGGTCGCGGGGTAGACCATGGCGCCGACGACTTTTCGTTTGAGTCGTTGGGCTTTTTCCATGAACTCGGAGAGTCGCTGGAGGATGATTTCGAGGACGCCGCCGATTTCGCCGGCAGCGACCATTTTGGAGTAGAGGCGGCTGAAGACTCGGGGATGCTTGGCCATTGCTTCGGAGAGGGACATGCCGCCTTCGACGTCGTCGCAGACGGACCCGAGGACGGATTTGAGTTTTCCGGGCTTCTGCTGGTTTTCGAGGATCTGGAGCGAGCGGAGGAGTGGGAGGCCTGCGTCCTGGAGGGTTGAGAGCTGTCTTGTGAAGAGCGTGAGTTGTTTGCCGCTGACACCGCCGAAGCTCATGCCGCCGCCGCTCTTCTTTTTCTTCTTGACGGTTTCGGGCGCGGCGGTGGCGGACTTCTTGACTTTCTGTTCGCGCACGGCGGTGGGGTAGAAGCCCTGGAGCTTGATGCGCTGAATGGCTTCTTCGCTGGTTGTCGCCTCGATGGATCCTTTTTGGGGCTTTCCGGAGGCATTGAGGGCTTCATATTGAAAGGTTGGCATCGCCGGGCTCCGAAACGTACGGGGGCGTTTTGTGGGAACGATGAATCAGGAAGACCGGGCGCGGCGCCCCTCCGCGCCGCGCCCAGGTCGGTTCATTCTTCAGAGATTGTTTCGCGGATGACTTCGTCGATGGTTGTTCTGCCGTCGTAGATGGCTCGGAGTCCGGATTCGCGGAGCGACTTCATGCCGCGTTTTCGGGCTTCTTCGCGGAGGATGGCGGTGCTGGCTTCGCTCATGACGAGATCGCGGATGGTGTCATCCATGACGAGGATTTCGTAGAGGGCGGTTCGGCCCTTGTATCCGGAGCTGTGGCAATTGTCGCAGCCCTTGCCGCGGAAGAATTCGCGTCCGCTGACGTCTTCCGGACGGAGCGCGAGTTCCATGAGTTCTTCTTCGCCGGGCGTGTAGGACTCTTTGCACTTTGCGCAGATCGTTCGGACGAGTCGCTGGGCGATGATGCCTTCGATGGTTGCGGTGAGGAGGAAGGTTTCGAGGCCGAGGTCGACGAGTCGGATGATGGAGGAGGGTGCGTCGTTGGTGTGGAGCGTCGAGAAGACGAGGTGGCCGGTGAGTGAGGCCTGGACGGCGATTTCCGCGGTTTCGAGGTCGCGGATTTCGCCGACGAGGATGATGTCGGGATCCTGACGCAGGAAGGATCGGAGGCACTTGGCGAATGTGAGTCCGGCGTCGGTGTTGATCTGGCACTGGCAGAGTCCGTCGATGTCGTATTCGACGGGGTCTTCGGCGGTGAGGATTTTGGTCTGGATGTCGTTGAGCTGCGCGAGTGCGGCGTAGAGGGTTGTGGTTTTGCCTGAGCCGGTGGGTCCGGTGACGATGACGATGCCGTTGGG
>CAZTEE010000265.1:0-2239 GCA_964611775.1 uncultured Phycisphaeraceae bacterium
GATTGTCAGACGTTGAAGAGGAAGTGGACGACGTCGCCGTCGCGCATCGTGTAGGCCTTGCCCTCGACGCGGAGACGCCCGGCGTCTTTGATCGCTTTTTCGCTCTTATATTCCGCGAGGTCGTCGACGGAATAGATCTCCGCGCGGATGAACCCACGCTGGATGTCGGAGTGGATTGTTCCCGCGGCCTCGGGGGCGGTCTCGCCCGCGCGGATCGTCCACGCGCGGACCTCCTTCTCGCCCGCGGTGTAGAAACTCTGCAGGCCGAGCAGCCTGTAGAGCGCCCGCGCCAGCGCCGGGAGCGCCGGTTCGGCGATGCCCAACCCTTCGAGCATCTCCGCGCGGTCGGTGTCGTCCATCACGGCGAGTTCGGCTTCGAGCGACGCGCACAGCGCGACCGACTGCATCCCGACCCGCTCGGAGTGCTCGCGCACCGCCGACGCCGCGGGCCCGGCGCCCGCCACGTCATCCTCGCCCACGTTCGCAACATAGAGCACGCGTTTGCCGCTGACGAGGCCGAGTTCACGGAGGATCGCCTGCTCGTCGGGTGTCGCGAGTTCGCCCGCGGCGATCATCGCGCGGACCGGGCGGGCGTCCTCGAGCGCGGGCTGGATCTTCTTAAGAACCGCGAGCCGGTCGAGCGCTTTTTTCTCCCGGCTCCGCGCGTTGCGCTCGGCCCTGGGGATCGCGTTCTCGACGACCTGCAAGTCCGCGAGGATCAGTTCGGACTCGAACGCGTCGATGTCTCGTTCGGGCGTCGCGGGCTGGCCGCCGGGGTCGAAGCAGCGGACGACCAGGCACAGCGCGTCAACCTCGCGCACGCAAGCGAGCACCTTGCCCGCGGTGCTCTCGGCCCCGGCGCCGGCGGGCGTCAGGCCCGGCGCGTCGACGAGGCGCAGCGTGGCGGGGACGATCTTCTTCGTCGGGACATAAGTTGAGATCACGCCGAGACGCGGGTCGGGGATGTCGGCGACGCCCACGGCTGCTTTCATCGCGCCCCCGCCGGTCCCCGCGCCGGCGGTGAGCGCGGCGAAGAGCGTGGTCTTTCCGACATAAGGCAGGCCGACGATTCCGACTTCCATCGTGCGCGTGACTCCCGGAGTGCGAGCCGCGCATCCTACAGAATCATCCGACCCGGGGCGCCGAGACCGCTCGCCCGGCGAGGCTCAGCGCGTGCCGGCCGGACCGTGGCCCGCTGCGAGACGATCCGCCGGCTCGGACTCCGTCGATACTCGGATCGGGCCGGTGACCGCAGCAGTGATGGGTTTGAAGACACGGGTCGGCTCGTCCGCACGGACCTGCATCCGCGACGGGACGCGCGGCGCCGAGGGATCGAGATGTCGCTCGATCGTGGCGCGCGGCGTGGGAAGGCCGGCGTCGGCGGCACGGGCGTCGTATCGGGCGGGGTTGACGTGGGTCCTCACGCCGAGGATCCAGCCTTGCTCGCGGAGCCAGGTGTGCTGGGCGTGGCGGAGGCGGTCAAGCCCGCTGCCTCGGATCGGAGCCCAGGGGTTGACGGCGATCGGGGTGTGCCCGACGCGTACGGGGATCGAGCGATGCGCCTCGTCGGCGGGAGCGCCGAAGTACGCGGGTCCGATGCGATCCACGCCTTGCTCGGAGATCGGAGTCCGGCTGCCGATCGGCGATCGTGCGTGCCAGAGCCGACCGAAGCCCGGCCTGTCAACGCTGTCGACCCGGTTCGCCGGGTGCGGCGCCGGGACGGCGAGGAGGGCGTCGCGCCCGGTCAGTGCGGCGTTAGGCGCCGGGGAAACGATGGAAGTCAGGAGCACAGCGGTCAGAACGGATGTCAACGGCATGTCTAAGCCCTCGTCTTGGGTTTTGGCGACGCCGGCGAGCCGCGACTCACCTGCGCCGGGCGGCGTCTGGATAATGAATGCCTCATGGTTGAGCGAAATCGAGCGGAAAAGCAAAAATAGCCGATGACAAGCGCTGATTCTGCGCGATGGTCCTATAAAAATACCCCGCGCGGGTGTTTCGCCGCGCGCGGGGTGGAGGGGAGAAAGATCATCCCATTATCCGTTTAGGTGCGGGTCGCGTCAATGCGCTGACCGCCGTCGCGATGGATTTTTCAGGGGTTTTCGGCGGATGCTTGATACCCCAACTTCGGGGGTCAAATCCGTCTCCGATGGTCATCGCGCGCCGACTCCGACCGCCCGCCGACCTACAACCCGTTCGTAGAGCGCGATCTGCGCCGCGACGTGGCCGCTCGCGGACCGCT
>CAZTEE010000266.1:0-2226 GCA_964611775.1 uncultured Phycisphaeraceae bacterium
ATTCGTCGCTGCAGCCTCCCGTAGGAGTCCGGGCAGTGTCTCAGTCCCGATGCGGCGGGTCATGCTCTCACACCCGCTACCCGTCTTCGGCTTGGTGAGCCGTTACCTCACCAACTACCTGATAGGACGCTCCCTGCTCCCGAGGCGGCCGAAACCTTTCCTCCGGAGAGCACATGGGGTATTACGCCAAGTTTCCCTGACCTATCCCCCACCTCGGGGTACATAAGGAGCGTATTCCTCGCCCTTTCGCCACTGTCACCCGCCCGAAGGCGGGATCTCGTTCGACTTGCATGCTTTAGCCATGCCGCCAGCGTTTAATCTGAGCCAGGATCAAACTCTTCAATTGTTTTCCGTTATCCGGCGAGCGGGCCGAGGCCCGAACGCCGGCATGATTCGGAGATGAAGAATTGACCTGTTACCCGCTTCACCCAATGCCCATAGGCACGGGATCTGCGGTGGTCACCCACACCGAGACGAGCATCGCCCGCTCGGCGTGGCCCCGCGGTCGGCTAAGATCCGCGGGGTATGCTGGGTATTCTCAAAGGCACGAGAATGACCCAGCACGCCGGACCGCTGTTACGGCCGACGCCACTGGTTTTTCGATCCCGGCTTGTCCCGTGGAAGGACGACGCGTGCGCGCCTGCCGGGATCGCACATTCTCGTGACGATTCCCAACTGTTCACTTGTCAAAGAGTTCGGTGCGGGGCGTCAGACACCCCGCCCCGCCGGCGGCTGTTGCTCACCAGCGGGAGGGACATAGTACCGTGCGTTCAGAGCGTGTCAAGCCGAGGGTCTGATCTTTCCACAACGGATTTTTCGGACGTGTCGCACGGGCGGCGATCGCCCGATCCGGCGACCGACACCGGCGCGATCCAGATTTCCGGTCGGCCCGCGTCCCGGAGCGCCCGGCTGGCGGCCTGCATCGTCGAGCCGGTGGTCAGAACGTCGTCGACAAGAACCACGGTTCGGCCGGCGAGATCCACCCGGCGTCGGAGCCGGAAGGCGCCTCGCACATTGAGCCTCCGACGGCTTGCCGGATACGAGCGCTGGCTCGGGCGGTAACGGGCGATGAGGGCGCGAACGAGAGGGGCTTCCAGGGCGCGGGCCACCCCGGCGGCGATTTCCGCTGCGTGCTCGCACGGGCGGGTGAACTTGCGCAGCGCGGGCATCGGCATGGGAACGACGCAGGCGCGTCCAGGCCCCAGCCCGGCGCAGCGCAGAGAGCCGCCGAGCATCACGCCGAGATCGAACGCAAGTTTACTTCTCCCGGCGAATTTGATCGCTTTTACGAACTGGGCGAGATCGTCGTGGTACTCGCCGAGACGCACAGCGCGGGCCCAGGGGAGTTTCTGGTTCCGGCAGGACGCGCAGCCGAACTCGTCGGTCTCGTAAGGGCCGATGCTGGTTGCGCAACGGTCGCAGTAATCGCCGGGCGCATCGGGCTTCCAGCCCGTGATCGCGATGGTCTCGTCGAGCGGGAGGTCGGTCGGGCTGATCCAGAATTCCTCCATCGCACGCGCCGCTTCTGCGATCGCGACGACCGTCCGGGAGGTGGATGTGACGCCTTGCAGCGCCCGCGATGGCCGCGGCTCGATCGGCGTCGGGGGCGCGACCTCGGCGTGTTCGCGCGGCGGCCAGCGGAACGGAAGGGTTTCGCCGGCTTCGCGCGGGTCGCCGACCATCAGCCTGCCATCGCGGCGGCGAGCCGTTCACGAACCAGCGACGCGCGCGCGAGACGGCGCTGTGATTGTGTGAGGTCGGCGCCGATCGTTCGCTGGAGATGGGCGGGCTGAGTGAGGAGTGTCAGAGAATCGACGACGCCGAGGCTGATGCGATCGACCATCCCGAGCGTGACGCCGAGGCGGACCTGGCTCAGCAGTTTGACGGCTTCGTCCGAGTTAAGAAGCCGGGCGTGGAGGAGCGTGCCGAGCGCGCGGTGGACGCGGTCCTCGACGATGGGTCTGCGGTTCTCGATCAGGCGCCGACGGGCGTGGCGTTCGTACTCGACGACCTTGGGCATAATGTCGTCGGCGAAGGCGGTGAGGATGTCCTCCTCGCTTCGGCCGAGCGTGGTCTGGTTGCTGATCTGGTAGATGTCGCCGACGGCTTCGGTGCCCTCGCCGTAGAAGCCGCGGACGGCTAGGTTCATGGCTTTGGCGGCACGGCGGACCTTCTCGATCTCGCCCGTGTGCCGGTGGGTGCCGGCGACCTTGTACGCGCGCGCGT
>CAZTEE010000267.1:0-2211 GCA_964611775.1 uncultured Phycisphaeraceae bacterium
GGACGACAACACATCGCCGTCGCAGCAGGACATGATGAAGTTCCGCGACTACCTCCAGTTCGGCAAGGACTTTACGCCTTACACGGAAGTCGACCACCCGACGCTCGGGCCGATCCTCGTCGGCGGGCTTAACAAGTGGTCGAGCCGGAACACCCCGACCTTCATGCTCGAAGAGGACAGCCACCGGAACCACGGCTTCAGCATGTTCCACGCCGACCAGATGCCGCGCCTCGAATGGGGCCGGGTCGAATCCACGCAAGTCGGCGATCGGACATGGGCCGTCACCGCGGAAGTCCGCAATACCCGCGTCATTCCCACGCGCTCCGGGCTGGCCGCCCGCGAGGGCATCGGCCGCGCGGACCTCTTCACTTGTGCACCGGAACGAGGCGCCGTCGTCGCTGCGGGGACGCTCAACAACTTCTTAGATCCGCGCATGAACGAGATCCGCCACGAGCCGGGACGGGTCCGCGTCAACGACGGCGTCCCCAGCCGGGGTGTAGTGACGGTTCGTTTCATCGTGACCGGCGCCGCGGGCGACACCGTGTCGCTAGGCTACTCCGCCGAAAAAGCCCGCGACATCAAGACAACCGTCCGCCTGGGCGGCTGAGCGGCGACGGCGCAGCGCAAACCAGCCGCGGTATGCGTCCGAAGCCCGGGGATGTAATCTCTGCGCTTTATGCCATGACGCGCGACACACGACTGTCACAAAATTACCTTTTCGATATCGCAATCGCAGCGATCACGATCGCGCCTGTGCGTCGGTCCAGGCTTCGATGCGTCGTTCGAGGATGTCGATCGGCAGCGCCCCGGCGCCGAGGGCCGCGTCGTGGAACGAGCGCTGGTCGAAGCGCCCGCCGAGCGCGCGCTCCGCGCGCTCGCGCATCGCGCCGATCCGCAGCCGACCGATCATGTACCCCGTCGCCTGCCCGGGCCAGGCGATATAGCGGTCCACCTCGCTGCGGACGTTTGTTTCGGTCAGCGCGGAGTTGTCGAGCATGTACCGCACGGCCCGCTCCCGGGTCCACTCGAACGCATGGATCCCCGTGTCCACGACAAGCCGCAGCGCCCGCCACATCTGATACGAGAGATGCCCGAACTCGTCATAAGGATTCTGATACAGGCCGAGCGGCCCGGCTTCCGGGTCGAGTTCGTACCCGAGGGTCTCGGCGTAGAGCGCCCACCCTTCGACGAACGCGGTGAACCCGAGCGTCGTGCGCCATTCGTGCAGCCCGGCGTCTTCGAGTTCCTGCGCCAGAGCGATCTGGAAGTGATGCCCCGGTGAGGCCTCGTGCAGCGTCAGCGCCGCCATCTCGTAGCGCGGCCGCTGGTCGAGAGACGATGTGTTGGCGACGAAGAAGCCGGCGACACCCGTCTTGAGTGAGCCGGGGTAGTAATAAGCCGTCGGCGCCGACGCCGCCATGAACGCGGGCATCGCGCGCACCCCGTAACTGAGTCTCGGCGCCAGGCGGAACAGCCGCGGGAGCGCCCCGTCGATACGCTTGGCGATCTCGCGGTATTCCGCGAGCAGCCCCGCGGCGGTCTTGTGATAGAACCGCTCGTCGGTACGCAGATAACCCGTGAACGCGGCGAAGAGCGCGTCGCCCGTCAGGCTGTCGCGCTCGGGGAAGTCCGATCGCGCGATGACGCCGAACATCCGCGCCCGCAGCCGGGCGACCTCGGCGAGGCCCGTGTCGTGGATCTCGCGGGCGGTCATGCGCGTTGTTGTAAAGTTGCGGAGCCGGTTCTCGTAGTACGCGTCGCCGTCGGGCATCTCCGACGCGCCGAGCGTAGCCCGGCATCCGGGGACGTACTCCTCGCGGACGAAACGCTCGAAGCGCGCGAACGCGGGCAGCACGGACCGCTCGACCGCGTCGCGCGCCGCCCGGCGTTCACTCTCGCCGACGCCCGCCGCCAGGAACGGCTTGAACATCGGGTGCGTCGCGGGATCTGCGCGATGCCCGGCGGTCGCCATCGCCGCGATCTGCGCGGGAACGCCCGACATCACGGCCCGCGGCGGGGTCCGGCCCGACGCCAGCCCGTCGCGCATGTGCGACTCGATCTGACCCATATAAGAATCGAACGCGCGCAGCCGATCCACGTACGCCGACCTGTCCTCCGCGGTCACGATCGAGAGCGAGTCCGGCCATTGCGGCGCCGAGATGTGCGGCCCGCTCTGCTGCGAGATCGGCATCTGCTCGGGCGCGAACGCCG
>CAZTEE010000268.1:0-2205 GCA_964611775.1 uncultured Phycisphaeraceae bacterium
TCCACTGTTCCGACGCGCCGGCTCGCCCGACCCGGCATGAGTTCAGGGATTTTTCCCGTCCCGACGATCCCGCGATCCGCTGCGCGCCGATCTCTTATAGTGGTTTGCCAGCCCGCACCCGCACCGGCCCCAATGCCGGGAGGAACACACCATGCCCGACCCCGTCGCCAACCCCTTCGGCTCGAAATCCCGCCTGGAATCCGCCGCCGGCTCGTTCGTCTGGAACGACCTGCACGCCCTCGAACGCGCGGGCCTCGGCTCGGTCGCCCGCCTGCCCTACTCGATCCGCGTGCTGCTCGAATCCCTGCTCCGCAACGTCGACGGGTTCGTGGTCCGCGAGGAGGACGTCGCCGGGCTTATGAAGTGGAACGCTAAGAAGCCCGCCGCGACCGAGATCCCCTTCAGCCCGGGCCGGGTCGTGCTCCAGGACTTCACGGGCGTGCCCGCGATCGTCGACCTCGCCGCGATGCGCTCGGCGATGCAGCGCATGGGCGGCGACCCCGCCCTCGTCAACCCGCAGGTCCGCTGCGATCTCGTCATCGATCACTCCGTGCAGGTGGACGCCTTCGGCTCGGCGACCGCGCTCACCATCAACGCCGAGCGCGAGTTCGAGCGCAACCGCGAACGTTATGAATTCCTCAAATGGGGGCAGAAGTCGTTCGATAACTTCTCCGTCGTCCCCCCGGCGACCGGCATCGTCCACCAGGTGAACCTCGAATACCTCGCGGGCGTGGTGCTGCGCGGCAGGAACTCCGCGGGAGAGGACGTCGCGTACCCGGACTCTCTCGTCGGCACGGACTCGCACACGACGATGATAAACGGGCTTGGCGTCGTCGGCTGGGGCGTCGGCGGGATCGAGGCCGAGGCGGGCATGCTCGGCCAGCCGATCTATCTCCTCACGCCCGAGGTCGTCGGGTTCAAACTCACCGGGCGCCTGCCCGAGGGCGCAACCGCGACCGACCTCGTCCTCACCGTCACGCAGATGCTCCGCGCCCACGGCGTAGTAGACAAGTTCGTCGAGTTCTTCGGCGACGGCGTCGCCACCATGAGCGTCCCCGATCGCGCGACCATCGCGAACATGGCGCCGGAGTACGGCGCCACGATGGGATTCTTCCCAGTCGACACCAAAACCCTCGACTACCTCCGTCTGACAGCACGCGACGAACAACAGATCGACCTCGTCGAAAAATACTGCAAAGCCAACGCGCTCTTCTGGACGCCCGGCTCGCGCGATCCCGAGTTCAGCGAGGTGCTCGAGCTGGACATGGGATCCGTGCAGCCGTCGCTCGCAGGGCCGAAACGCCCGCAGGATCGTGTGCTGCTCGCGCAGATGTTCCCGACCTGGAAGAAAGACCTCGCCGACACCTTCGGCAAGAAGAACACCTGCGCCACCGTCCGCGCCGACACCTGGGCCGACGAAGGCGGCGCCACTTCCGCCGCGACAAACTCACCCGCCAACGGAGCGTGCTCCGACGACGGCGCGATGGTCGTTATGAACGGCCGCCGCTTCAGCCTGCATCACGGCGACGTCGTCATCGCCGCCATCACGTCCTGCACCAACACCTCGAACCCCGATGTGATGATCGCCGCGGGACTCGTGGCGAAAAAGGCGCACGCGCTCGGGCTGAAATCCAAGCCGTGGGTCAAGACTTCGCTGGCCCCCGGCTCCAAGGTCGTAACAGAATATTACGACAAGGCGGGCCTGACCGAGCACCTCGACGCGCTCGGCTTCCACACCGTCGGCTACGGCTGCACGACCTGCATCGGCAACTCCGGCCCGCTCGCCGACGAGATCATCGCGGGGATCAAGGATAAGGATCTGGTCGTCGCGTCGGTGCTCTCGGGCAACCGCAACTTCGAGGGGAGGATCAGCCCGCAGGTCAAGGCGAACTACCTCGCCAGCCCGCCGCTGGTCGTCGCGTACGCGATCGCCGGGACGGTGAACATCGACCTTGTTAACGACCCGATCGGCCGGTCGAAAGACGGCGCCGACGTGTACCTCAAGGACATCTGGCCGAGCCACGACGAGGTCGTGCGTGTGCGTGACTCGTGCATCGGGCCGGAGCAGTTCCGCAAGGAATACGCCGAGGTCTACACGGGGAACGAGACGTGGAACGCCGTCCCCGTGTCGGGCGGCGCCGCGTACGACTGGGATCATAATTCAACTTATATCCAGGAGCCGCCGTTCTTCATCGGCATGGGCGA
>CAZTEE010000269.1:0-2198 GCA_964611775.1 uncultured Phycisphaeraceae bacterium
TCGCCACGCACCTGGAGCGGCCGGGCCCCGGAATCCGCGAAGTACACCCGCGAGTTCATCCCGTAACGGACCGGCGCCTCCTGCGAAGTGTTGACGCCGATTATGAACGCCCGGGCGTCCTGCTGCGTCAACGCAATATCCACGAATCGTTGCATCTGTAGTTCGGTGTTGGTCGCCAGTTCGCGCCACCAGGGCGGTGACGTAATGTCGAGATCTTTCCGGGTCAGCAGCGAAGCCGACTCGGCCGACGCGCGGAACTCGGAGTTGATCTCATCGAGCGAACGGCCGGAATAGTCGACGCTCAGCCCGCCGAAACTGAATATGAAATCGCCCAGCCGCAACACCACGTTCTTCGATCGGAGCCAGTCTCCCATCGGCGTGCCGGGATCAAAGAGTTCGAGGAACTCGACGCCGCCCGGCCGCATTTCGAGCTCCATCATGCGCTCGTATTCCTCGCGGATCCGTTCTGGATTAGGCGCCTCGGGGAATGCCGCGATCAACTCGCGCACGCCCCGCTCGGTGAACTCGCGGATTCGGCGTTCGCTGCCCTCCGTAGCGAGGTGTTCGAATACAGCCGGGTTGACAACCGTGATGTCGCGGTGCAGCAGCGACTGCTCGGCAGACCCGAGCAGCACGTGGACCATCCCGCCTGACGCGAGCGCCTCGAGCTCCAGCCTGCGGACGAGTTCGAGTGTCGGCATCAGTCCCGCACCGGGGCCTACGGTGTTGCCCAGGAGCACCAGGTGCGTGTTCCCCCCGACCCAGCGGGCGTCGTCGTCGATCAGCAGCGCATCGCGGAGGAGTTTGACGAAGTGGCCGAACTCACCGATAACGCCGCCGACCGCCACGATCCGCTCGGGCTGAGGGAGCGTTGACGGGGGCGTGATCGGCTGTGCCGACGCCGGGTGGGCGCCCGCAGCGAACGCGGCCAGCGCGATCAGAACAACCAGCGGCGACTTTCGAATCAGTTTCATAACGGTCGGTGCTCCTGATCTTTCCGGATGAAGGGACGACGGACCGATACGAGATCGGACTCGTTCCAGCCGGGGCAGTGCGGGCGACCACCCGAACTCCCTGACTACAGATACCTCCATCGGCCCGGTTGGTTCGCCGCTGTGGCAGGATTGTTCGTCACCGGGGCCTCTCGAAGGTGTTTGTCGATCGCAATCCCCGAGGTTATCGGCGCTCCGCCGCCCGCATCAGCGAGTGCCCGCCCAGCGTCACCGTCGCCAGGTCCGATCCTGCCATGCTGTAGGAAAGGGTCATCGCCTGGCTTTTTTCCGCGACTCGGGTCCGTCCCCGTTCGGTGTCCCAAACCATGCCGAATTTCGAGAATACACCCGAGACGATCTCATCCAATCCGTGCAGGCTAGGGTCGAGCCGGACCGGCGGCGTGGTCGTCCCGTCGCCGACAATCTGAACGAGGTCGCCCTCAATGTGGTCGATCTTCCACCGCACAGTGGTCCTCGCTCCAGGGGCTCCGCCGAGCCACAATGCCTGCTCTATCTCCCATTTTTCTCCTACAGATCGGCGGGGATCATCGTGCGACGGGCCGTACACGTCCTGCACCACTTCGCGAAGCCAACGCGGGTTGAACAGCGTGGCGACGACCTCGTACCCGTCGAGGCCTTCGAGAAGCCTGACGATCTCCCGTGCGCCGGCGATCGGGGTGGCGCGCCCGGCGCCGTCAACCTCGAACACAACCGCCGTCTGCGCCACTCGCCGCAACGCTCTCACGAACGGCTCGTCGTCGCGCTCACCCGCGTCGGTCTCGGTGTCATAAACCGCCCGCGGCGCCTCCGCGGGGACGACGTCGATCGAGAGCCGGTCAAATGTAAGTTCCACTTCTGCTCCGCCGCCGACGAGCGGACGCGTCGCAACGAATCGAAGGTCGCTGATCAGTTGCAGAGAGATCGTGCCTCCCCCGAACCGGCCGATAGTCTGCTTCTGCGTCATAGTGAGGATGTGCTCGTACCGCACGGGGACGCCGATCTCAAAACGCGGCGTCAGATCAATCGCGGTTACGTCCGGCTCCGCCGTCACATGCCCGAAAATAGTCAGCATCGACAGCAGCAACGCCGATATCAAAAACCGAGGGGTAGTTGGTCGGATTTCTTGTTTCATCGACACTTTCTACGCAGTGCGCTGCTGCGCGGGTTCAGGATTCGACCGATCACCGGCCGCGGTAGTGGGGGGGG
>CAZTEE010000270.1:0-2183 GCA_964611775.1 uncultured Phycisphaeraceae bacterium
TCGAACTCGTCGCGGATCCAGCGACGGGCCGCGCCGACGCCCCGCGTGTCCGACTCGGTCTCGCTCAGCGAGTGCCGCGTGCCGAAGGACGCGAGCCGATCGACATACCCGCGGAGCGACGCGGCGGAGACTTCTCCGAGCATCGCCGAGACTTCCGCCGGCGGCGCCCCGGCGGGGACGTGCATCTCGAAGTGGTACGACGGCGAGCCGGATCGGCATCCGCCCGCGACGAGCAGGCCCAGCGCCGCCGTCGTTAAGAACGCCACGCGACGGGAGAGCGGTCGGTTGTTCATGCTCGGCAATCTACCACACGCGCCGCCGACTGACACACATCCGCCGCGACGCCGGCCCGTGACGCCGAGTCGTATAGTGCGTCGATGCCGGGCGATCTCCGCAATGCGCGCGTCGTCGTGATGGGGCTGGGCCGATTCGGCGGCGGGGTCGGCGCGGTCCGCTGGCTCGCCGGGCAAGGCGCCGACGTGCTCGTCACCGACCGCGACCCGGCCGAAAAACTCGCCGAGCCGATCGACGCGATCCGGGATCTCATAAACACGGGAAAGATCCGGCTCCGGCTCGGCGGGCACGACGAGGCGGACTTCCGCGACGCCGACCTCGTGGTCGTCAGCCCCGCGGTCCCCAAGCCCTGGGAAAATAAGTTTGTTCTCGCGGCCGCCGACGCCGGCGCCCGGCTATCGACCGAGATCAGGCTGCTGTTCGAGCGTCTGCCCGACCGTTCGCGCGTCGTCGGCGTCACCGGCTCGGCGGGCAAGAGCACTACCGCCGCGATGATCTCGCATATTCTCAGAACCATCACCGGGGAAAACGGGCGGGACGCCCGTGCCACCAGTGTCGGCGACGGTCGCGTCTGGCTGGGCGGGAACATCGGCGGGTCGCTGCTGGCTCGCGTCAATGAGATCAATCGGGCGGACCGCGTCGTGCTGGAACTCTCGAGCGCGATGCTCTACTGGCTCGGAGACTGGTTCGTCGGCAGGCGCGACGAGCAACGCCGGACCCCGGGCGTCGCGGTGCTCACGAACGTCACCCCGAACCACATCGACTGGCATGGCGGGTTCGAGCATTACGCGAGGTGCAAAAATAATATTATTGACCGCGGCGACGCCGACCAGCGCGTGCTGCGCGGGGAGGACATCGCGGAGCCCGCATTCGATGAGCGGATCATGTCTGCTACGCCGCTGGTCGGATCTCACAACCGGCGCAACTCAGCGGTCGCGGCTCGGGCCGCCGTCGCCGCGCTCGGCCCGCGCGGGGGAGAGATCGACGCCGACGCGATCGCCCGCGCTGTCACGACATTCACCGGCCTGCCGCATCGGCTCCAACTCGTCGCGCGTGCCGAGCCGGGGCGGCACGGCTATCCGGGCCGTGCCCGCACGGGCGAGACGCCCGTGCCGCTGTTGTCAGATCGGCAAGGCGCCCCGAGTCATATCGACGGCGTGATCCGTGCCTACAACGATTCGAAGTGCACCACCCCCGAAGCCGCTGCCCTGGCGATCCTCGCGTTCGAAATATCTTCAAATGACAATCCCGATCCCGGCGGCACGGGCGTCTCGCCCGTGCGTGGCGGCGCCGAATCAACTTTTCATCAGAAATGCCTCGAACCGGGGCCGGCCGCGCGTGCTCAATCGGTCATCCCCGTCCACCTGATCGCCGGCGGGTCGGACAAAGGCGTGGACCTCGCGCCGATGGTCGGCCCGGCCGCCCGCTGTGTCGGCGTGTGGACGATCGGCGCCACGGGTCCGACGCTCGCCCGCATGGTCCGCGACGCGGGGGGGCGGGCGAGCGACGCTGCCACTCTCGCACAGGCCGTCGAGGGGATTCTCGCGGAGATCGCGCCGGGCCAGACTGTCCTGCTCAGCCCCGGCTGTGCAAGTTTCGACCAGTTCAGGAATTACGACGAACGCGGCCGCCGTTTCACAGCCCTGGTCCGGGCCGGCCTGGGTCTTCCCGCCGCCGCCGACTCGCTGTTCGAGATGCCGTCGGCGGTCGTACCCGAACAAAATCCAACCGAAAATAACCCGAACGCCGCTTGACAGCCGATACGCCTTCCGATACCTAGTGAAACCCGAACAACCGGCGCCCGCGCGGGGCGCCCCGGAGGGCCGATACCATGACGACCGCACTGAAAGAAAACGGCACGAAAGACACCATGAAGAACACATCCAAGA
>CAZTEE010000271.1:0-2163 GCA_964611775.1 uncultured Phycisphaeraceae bacterium
CCGGCCCGGCGATCGTCGGGACCCAGATCGGGGTGTACGCGATCGCGGCGGTGTTCGCGGGGATTGGGAACATGGTGTTCAGCGGAAATTCACGCCAAGGTGAAAGAAAAGTCTTGCCTCTTGGCGATTCGGAACGATAATGCTCGCATCGCGTCGGCAGGCCCCGCCGCCGACGGGCGGAGAACCCGCCCGAGAGCCGGGGTTCGGGCGCGACGACCGCGGCGTGCGATCACGGTCGCGGGCGATGTGCCCCGGGTGACGGCCCGGGGGGGAAGAGGCCCGGCGGGTCGGCCGGTACAGACCGACTCCCGTCGGGGTGGCCTTTCCAGAAGGAGGTGATCCAGTGACCAAGTGTGACTGTACGGAGGGGCTGCGCGGATAACGCGATAGTCCGACGGGGCTGTCGTCGCGCAGCCCGCGTGCGGCCCTACGCACGAATCAACCGCCCCGCGGCCGGAACCCGGCTGCGGGGTGTTTTTTTCCCTCGGTTCAGACCCACGCGCCCGCTCTTCACCGCCGACCGAACCGCCGTTCCAGATCGTGCAGCGACAGGCGAATCGAAGTAGGCCGCCCGTGCGGGCAAGACGACGACCGTTCGACGCGCTCGCGCAGCGACAGGATCTCCGCGAGTTCCTCGTCGCTGAGCCGATCGCCCGCCTTCACCGCCGCCTTGCAAGCCATCATGTCGACGACCTCGTGCAGCGCCTCCTCCTCTGTCGGTGGCGCCGACCTGCCCGACGCCCGCTCGAGCAGTTCAGCCATGAATGAACCGGGTTCGACTTTTCTTGACAGCAGCAATGACGGGAACGCGTGCACCGCGACGGATCGAGGCCCGATCGGCGCCGCCTCGATCCCAAGCCGCGCCAGTGTCGGCCCCAGCGCCGCGAGCGATTCAAGCCCGGCCTGTGTCGTTTCAACGGTCGCCGGCGTGAGCAGACCCTGGCTTTCGAGCGAACCCGCTCCCAGCCGATGTATGATTTTTTCAAACATGACGCGCTCGTGCAGCGCGTGCTGATCGATGATAAGAACCCCCGCGTCGTCTTGCGCAATAATATAAGAATCGTGCACCTGAAGAACCCGGTCGGCGCCTCGCGCGTGGATAAACGCGGGCGCCGGAGCATCGACCGGCTCCGGCGGCGCCGAGCGCTCGACCGCGGCACGCAGCGCGTCGAAATCGACCTCCGCCCCGGCGTCCGCCAGGTGCTCACGCAGCGACGCCGCGAACGACGCCGCGCTGAAACCCGCGGGCGCGGCCCACCCGCCCGGTCGAACCATCGCGCCCGTCTCTCCCTCGCCCGCGTGCTGCGCCAACGACCCCACGCCCGGCGTCGGCCTTATTACATCCGTCCAGATCGGCGTCAAGTCGCGGCTCGCCAGGGCGCGTCTGACCGCGTGATACACCGCGCCGTGCACCATCCCCGAATCGCGGAACCGGACCTCAGCCTTCGCCGGGTGCACGTTCACGTCCACCATCGCCGGGTCCATCTCGACGAGCAGCACCGCCAACGGCTTGCGCGACGGATCGACCAACCCGCGGTACGCCTCGGCCAGCGCGTGCTGCATCGTACGGTCGCGCACCGGGCGCCCGTTGACGAACAGCCGCTGATGTTTAGCCGTCGGCTTCGCCAGGCTCGGCTCGCCGACCAGCCCCCATACGACAACACCCGGCGAATCCAACTCATCCGAGTGCGCGTCGATCAATCGCTCCGCGTACTCATCGCCGAGCACCGCGACGCATCGGCTCCGAGCGTCATGCCCGGCGGGGAGATCGAGAACCGTCCTCCCGTCGGCGCGCAGCGTGAAACCGACATCCGGCCGGGCCAGCGCCAAGTCGCGCACAATCTCGACGCAGTGCCCCTGCTCGGTCCCCGCGGCCCGCAGAAACTTACGTCTCGCTGGTGTATTAAAAAACAATGTCCGCACCGTGACGACCGTCCCCTCGGCGCCGGAATCCGGCCGAGGCCCGTCCACGCGGTCGCCCGCGGCGTCGATCCGGAACGCAGCGGGCGCCCCGCGGGCCCGGCTGCGGATCGACACCTTCGATACTGACGCGATCGATGCCAACGCCTCGCCGCGGAACCCCAGCGTCCCGATCGCTTCGAGATCGACCGCCTCGCGGATCTTGCTCGTCGCGTGCGGCGCCAGCGCCAGCGGCAGATCCTC
>CAZTEE010000272.1:0-740 GCA_964611775.1 uncultured Phycisphaeraceae bacterium
CGGGCGGACGCCGAATCGAATCACCACTCGATTTCGCCGAGGCTCTGCTGCTCGAACACCACGTCGCCGCCGTCCCCGGCGAGGATTTCCTCGGCCCCGGACGCCGCTGCGTCCGCTTCAGTTTCGCCTGCTCGGAAGACCACATCCACCAGGGCATGGACCGCGTCGAAGCCTTCCTCGCCGGCCTGCGCTGATAAACAATCAAACCCGGCGGCACGGGCTTACCCAGCGGCGCGGGCGTCTCGCCCGTACTTCAGGTCGCCCCCTATACTCCACGCCATGCACTACGACTCGCACAGGCCGGTGATCGAAAGCCTCGAGGCGCGGATCTTGACAATCCGCGACTCTCTTTAACTGGGACAAGAAACTCGCGCGCCTCGCCGAACTCGACGAGCGGATGGGCGCCCCGGATTTCTGGAACAACCAGGAAGCCGCTCAGATAATCATCTCGGAGATGAAACTCATCAAGGCGCAGACCGACCCCGTCCGCGCCGCCGGCGAAGAGATCGACGACGCGCGGGTCGCGTACGAACTCGCCAAAGAAGCCGGCGACGCCGAACTGCTCACCGAGGCCGACGACGCCCTCTATTCCCTCGAACAAACCATTGACGACCTCGAGATCCGCTCCCTGCTCTCCGGCCCGCACGATCACCGCGACTGCTTCATGACCATCAGCGCCGGCGACGGCGGCACCGAAGCCAACGACTGGGCCGAGATGCTCTTCCGCATGTACCTCAAGT
>CAZTEE010000272.1:750-2160 GCA_964611775.1 uncultured Phycisphaeraceae bacterium
GATCGAAGAACTCGCCATGCAGCACGGCGCCGAGGTCGGCATCGACTCCGTCACCCTCCACATCAAAGGCCCCTTCGCCTACGGATATCTCGCCACCGAACGCGGCACGCACCGACTGGCCCGCGTCAGCCCCTTCAACGCGCAGGGCAAACGCCAGACCTCCTTCGCCACCGTCGATGTCACTCCCGAGTTCGAGGAGACCGAACTCGAAATCCCAGAAAAAGATCTCGACATCTCCTTCTTCGCCCGGTCCAGCGGCCCCGGAGGGCAGAACGTTAACAAGGTTGCCAGCGCCTGCCGCATTATCCACAAGCCCACCGGCATCGCCGTCGTCGCCAGCACCTACCGCGAACAACCTCAGAACAAACGCCAGGCGATGAACGTCCTCACGGCGAAACTCGAACTAATCGAAGAAGAAAAGCGGCAGAAGGAAATGGACGACGCGACCGGCGGGGCCGTCGACCGCGGCTGGGGCACCCAGATCCGCTCATATGTCATCTACGACAACCGCGTGAAAGACCACCGCACCGGCTACGAGGTCGGCAACCCGCAGACCGTGCTCGACGGCGGGGTCCAGCCGTTCATCGACGCCGAACTCCAGAGACGCCGGAAAGCCAAGGCAGAGACAACCGCCAAGGCCCGATAGCGCCGCGACCGCCTGAAACCGCCGCCGGTTCGATCCGAAGAACCCACGACGGGGCGTCCCCGCGACCAGGAGCGCACGCATGGAACCGATGCAGTTCACGATGGCAATCGTCGGCATGATTTTCACGCTGGTGCTTCTGGGCGTGATCTTTCGTTTCTGTCTGAAGGACGACGAGCGCAAGGCGGGCGTCAAACTCGAAGTCGAACGCGAACGCACCCACCGCAAGATCGCGGCCCACGTCGCGTCCGGCAAGCTCAGCCCGGACGACGCCGAGCGCCTGATACTCGCTATGGGCCAGGCCGACGAAGCCTCGATCAAGGCCGCCTCCGACCCCGCGAACGCGAATGCACACCGCGTCGCCGCTCGATGACTGTTTGAGTCGAATCGCGACAAACGCAATTCTCGGATCGGTTCCTGCAATACCAAGTTCAGACCCAGGGATTTCATCCCCGGGCTTTCAGATACCGGTCATCTGCGCCGTGTGAAGTGGGCTGCGTGCCCTGTTTGACTACACTGCGTTCATGACCGCCACGACACAAACAAAGCCACCGTTTACCCCGTCGGCTCGCTTGCGTTCGCTCCCGCCGTACCTCTTCGCGGAGGTTGACCGTAAGAAGCGCGCCAAGCGCGCCGCGGGCGTCGATCTGATCGACCTCGGCGTCGGCGACCCCGACCGCCCGACTCCCGGCTTCATCATCGAAGCCCTCCGCCAGGCCGTCACCGACCCCGCCACCCACCGCTACGCGCCCGGCCGCGGCATACCC
>CAZTEE010000273.1:0-2152 GCA_964611775.1 uncultured Phycisphaeraceae bacterium
CGATGTCGTCTTCCTCGGCGCCACCGTCCGCATCCGCGAAGTCGACACCGACGACGAAGAATGCATCAAGCTCGTCGGAGAGCCCACCGGCGACCCCCTCGCTGATCCCGTCGAGGTCACCACCGGCAGCCCCATGGGCGAAGCCCTCATGAAGGCCCGCGTCGGCGAAACCGTCCGCGTCGACACCCCCCGCGGCGTCAAACGCTTCGAAGTCCTCGAGATCCTCTGACCAAACACCCCCGCCTCCCTGAAACCAACCGCACCCTTCCACCAATCAGCAACTCTCGCGCCCCCATCGCCACCGAAGCGATCGGGCGAGGTACAAACATCCAGGCCGCCGCGCCTCGGGGTGCGCGAAATCGGCGACATCCCCCCAATCCCCGAAACAGAAAACGGAGGAACTACGCATGAAGACCGTTTCACGCGTCCGGGCAATCCTGATCGCCGGTGTCGCCGCCGCGGCATTCGCCGCACCGGCCATCGCCCAGATGAAAACAAAACTCATCCCACGCGATGTCCTCTGGGGAAACCCGGAAAAGGCCGCCGTACAGATCTCGCCCGATGGCGCCAAACTCGCCTGGCTCGCGCCCGTCGATGGCGTCATGAACGTCTGGGTCGCGCCCACCGATGACTTGAACGCCGCAAAACCCGTCACCACCGACGACTACCGCGGCATCCGCTCATACTTCTGGGCCTACACCAGCAATCATGTCATCTACCTCCAGGACAAGGGGGGCGATGAAAACTTCCATGTCTATTCCACCAACCTCGACACCGGAAACACTCTCGCCCTCACTCCCTTCGAAGGCGCCCGAGCCGCCATCCAGGAAGTCAGCCACGAGTTCCCCAATGAAGTCCTCGTCGGCGTCAACAACCGCAATCCCGCCTTCTTCGACATCCATCGCGTCAACATCACCACCGCCGAACGATCCCTCGTCCTCGAGAACCCCGGCCAGATCGAAGGAGGCCAGGTCGCCGGCCTCGTCACCGACGACAAATTCAACGTCCGCATGGCGCTCACCATGACCCCCGACGGCGGCCTCTCCGTCTTCCAGCACGACAACGGCGCCTGGAAACGCTTCACAACAATCCCCCAGGAAGACATGCTCACCACCTCGCCCGTCGGCTTCGGCCCAGAGAGCCATGTCCTCTACATGATCGACAGCCGCGGACGAAACACCGCCGCATTCACCTCCGTCAACCTCAACACCGGCGCACAGTCCGTCATCGCCAGCGACGCCAAAGCCGACGTCAGCGATGTCATGATCCATCCCGTCAAGAAAACCCCCGAAGCCGTCGCCTTCACCTACGAACGCAAGCAGTGGCAGACACTCGACAAGTCCGTCCGCGACGACCTCCGCCAACTCCGCTCCATCGCCGATGGCGACCTCGAAATCATCAGCCGAACCCTCGACGATCGCGACTGGGTCGTCGCCTACCTCCTCGACGATGGCCCCGTCCGCTACTTCCTCTACGACCGCGACACCAAGAAAGCCAAGTTCCTCTTCTCCAATCGCAAGGAACTCGAATCACTCCCCCTCGCCAAGATGCACCCCGAAGTCATCAAGTCCCGCGATGGCCTCAACCTCGTCTCCTACCTCACCCTCCCCGCCGAAGCCGATTCCGATGGCGACGCCCGCCCTGACCAACCCCTGCCAACCGTCCTCCTCGTCCACGGCGGACCCTGGGCACGCGACAACTGGGGCTTCAACCCCCTCCATCAACTCCTCGCAAACCGCGGCTACGCGGTCCTCTCTGTCAACTACCGCGGCTCCACCGGATTCGGAAAAGACTTCATCAACGCTTCCAATATGGAATGGGCCGCCAAAATGCACGACGACCTCATCGACGCCGTCGCATGGGCCGTCGACAACAAAATCTCCGATCCCAACCGCGTCGCAATCATGGGCGGCTCTTACGGCGGCTACGCAACCCTCGTCGGCATGACCTTCACGCCCGACATCTTCGCCTGCGGCGTCGACATCGTCGGCCCCTCCTCGCTCATCACACTCATGGAATCCTTCCCCGCATACTGGGGTCCAACCATCGACCTCTGGAAAACCCGCGTCGGAGATTTCACCACCGAAGAAGGACGCGAGTTCCTCCTCTCCCGCTCTCCCATCTCCCGCGTCGATGACATCCGCAAGCCCCT
>CAZTEE010000274.1:0-2135 GCA_964611775.1 uncultured Phycisphaeraceae bacterium
CCATCGCGCGGATCAGGATATAACTTATATCGAACTGCCACCAGAACAGCCCGTGCCGCGCCGACGCCGGGAACGCGTGGTGGTTGTTGTGCCAGCCCTCGCCGAACCCGAGCACACCGAAGATCGGGTTGTTCCGGCTCTCGTCATGGCAGTCGAACGGCTGCGCGCCCCAGAGGTGGCACACCGAGTTGATGCTCCACGTCACATGGTGCACGAAGAACACCCGCGCCAGCCCGCCCCACAGGAACCCCAGGAAAGCCCCCCACCACGACATCGTCGCCACGCCCGCGACGATCGTCGGGATCAGCAGCCCAAGCAGCACCCAGAGCGGGAAAGTCCGGCTCACCACGCGCACGATTCGATCTTTCTTAAGATCCGGAACATAACGATCAAAGTCCACATGCCGCGGGCGGATGATCCATCCCATGTGCGCGTGGACAAGCCCGCGGAGCATGTTCCAGAACCCGGCGCCGTGCGCGTGCGGCGAGTGCGGATCGTCGTCGTCGTCGGAATGCTGATGATGCTGCCTGTGAGTCGCCACCCACTGAAGGATCGGCCCCTCGACCGCCATCGACCCCAGCACTCCGATGATGAACTTCATCACCGGCCCGGTGTCGAACGATTTGTGCGTGAACAGGCGGTGATACCCGATCGTGATGCCCAGCCCGGTCAGCACGTACATAACGCCGAAGAGCGCCAGCGGTATCCACCCGACCCCGCTCCCCCAGAGCAGCACGATCGCCGCTATCAGCCCCGCGAACGGCAGCACGATCGCGATCAGATTCGCCACGCGCACTCCGATGGGCGCGCGTCTGGGTTTCGGCGTTGCGATGACGGCGGCTGCGGCGGCGATCCGGGCGGCCGGAGTCAACGCCGCGTCCTGCGGTTGATGTGTCACGAGAATGTTCCGGTCAAGAGAGTGAGTGGCGCGGGCGCTGTCGCCCGGCCGAGAGTGTTTCGGCCACGTTCGGCGTCAAGAAGTATAGGTCAAGCATCCTCGCCGCATCTCACCGCCGAACACCCCACAAAGCGTGCTGTCGGGTTCTTTATTCTTTGCCCGGCCGCTCCGCCACGACCCACATGTTGTCGCTGATCGGCGAGCGCATCGCGATCGAGAAACGAACCACCCGGTACCCGCTGCGTTCGAGAAGTCGCCGCATGGTTGCGGGGGTGAAATAGTTTACGTGATCCGGGAATCGAAGCCCGCACCAGCGCCCGCCCTGGACCCTCCGATTAAGCCCGGCAAAGTTCGGAACCTTCACAACTATCCGCCCGCCCGGCCGCAGCGCCCCGCGGAGCCGATCGAGCACCAGCCCCGGCTGGGTCTCGTGCTCCAGATAGGAACGCAGCAGCGCAGCGTCGAAAAACCCTTCGCCGAAAGCCGCCACTCCCTCCGACGCCGGCGCCCGCACAACGCTCCCGCCTCGAGGCTTGAACCGTCCCTCCGCCTCAGCCGCCAGCGCCGGTGATATCTCCACGCCGAACGGCGTGTAACCTTCCGGGAGCATGTCCAGTTTCCGCCCATTCCCGCAGCCGACATCTAGCACGCGCCCGCCCGCCACGGCTCGGGTGATGAACGCGCGCTCCTTCACGCCCGCTCCCCCGCGGACAAACTTTTTCATGCGCTTCGCGGAATCGCTCACCGCGTAGTGAACCGGCCGGCCGGCGCGACGATCGGCCCGCTCCAAGGCGTACGTCTTCTCCCAAGCGTACTCGTCCGCGAGTTCGGCGTACGTCGGCGGATTCATCAGATAAACAAGCCCGCACCCCGCGCACCGCACGAGACGCCAGGGCGCCCGGCTCAGCCGATGTGTCGGCGCCGAGTGATTGTCTAGATCGCACACCGGGCAGCGACGAACAGCCCCCGTGATCGGAAGCGCCTCAACCGGCCGCTCGTCACGGTCCACGAGCTGAGCAACGTTGTGCACATCGGGAGCATATCGCCGAACCTCGCGTTGTGCGGGACGCAAGCGCATTTTGCGTCATAGTGCCCGGCGGCATACCCGAGTGTGGAGCCGTGCCACCGAGTTCGGCCCTCCGAACTCGGTGATTCCGGTATTGACACAAACTACGCCACCAACACCGACTTCGGTCCAGAGCGACCGAAGTCGGTGGCACGACCGGCGCGGGACATA
>CAZTEE010000275.1:0-2106 GCA_964611775.1 uncultured Phycisphaeraceae bacterium
GAAGCGCGGTCGGGTAGGTGTCGTTGGTCGCGGCGCGATGAGCGTCGATGGCGTGCGCAGCGGAGCGCGCGTTGGCGAGGCTCGCGACACGCCCGGCGGCGGCGCGCGAGGACATCAGCGCGGGCAGCGCGATCCCTATCAGCGCGCCGATCACACCGATCGAGATCAGGATCTCGACTAGCGAGATGCCGCGATGTGTTTCAGGACGCATGGTCGCGGGTGTGGGATATTGCTTTCTGCCGGGTCAGAATCCTGGCGCGACGCCGGCGTTAATGCCGAGGCTGTCGTAGATCACGGATCGGTAGATGCGCCATTCGCTTGTCCCGGGCCTCTGAGCGAGCCAGACACCCCACCAGACCGGGCCACGCGCGGAATCGAACTCGTAGGCGACGGGGACGAGGAACTCGACGATGGTCAGCCTGCCGGCGACGGGATCGGCGGGCATTTTGTATCGCGTCTGCGCTTCGATATGCGATTCGTAGCCGATCCAGGGATGTTCGATCTCGGCGCCTTGGTCGTAGCGGAGTCTGGCGAAGGCGTCGCTCAGCGATGCGGAACCGAGCGCGATGGGCGCCGACATGGAGAGCCAGCGTTGCCGGGCGCGTTCCCGGAGTTCAGAATCGCTGGCGTTGATCGCGGACTCGGCGCCGGTATGGGATAGGTACGCCGCGAATGAGTCGAGATCGGATGTAAGGTATATCGAGGCGACACGGGCGGCGTGAGTGAATGCGCCGTCGAGATCGCGGATGGTCGCGGGCAGCGTGACACGTTGGTTCTCGTAGACCCGGCCGAGGGTGGCGGCGATCTGATCCGCGGACGACGGTGTGATCTCGTCGCGGAGCGAGGCTGGCAGCGGGATAGCGGCCGCGGGAATCGCAGCGGGGGCGCCGGCTGCGGGCGGAGCCGGCGAGCCGACCGGACCGACGGCGCGCCAGGCGAGGAAGACGCCGATGACGGCGATGACGGACGCGCCGGCGTATAGCAGATATGTTGTTCGTCTGGGTTCCGCAGTGACGGAATAGAGGTTAGTCATGGCTCATACCATTTATGTTTTCAGAAGTCGCGCCCGAGAACGCCGCCGGGTGTGTTGTGATAGCGAGACTGGCTATTCGCGTTGAGAGGGTTCGGGACGCCCGGCGCGGCGTCGGAGTCGAGCCTGGCGATCGCGGCGCCGTCGGCGAAGAGCAGCGGCCTGGGGTCTGCGGGTGTCGGCGCCTGGCGCAGGTACGAGCGATCGGCGTCAAACATAAGTACTTTCTGTGAAGGGAACGCGGTGTCGCTCTGACGGGTCGGTCCGATCTCCGAGAGAGCGACGCCGGGCGCGCCGCTCCAGACGCGAGGCGAAGCGAGAAAAGAATTGCTGTAATGATATGACACCCTCACGCTGTACACACTTTGTTCTGCCTCGGCTGAATCGAGCCGACCGGGTGAGAGCCATTGTCGGTAGTGCTCCGGCCATGGCGCGACATCGTGCATGACGCCGGACCAGTTTCGGTCCATGGACCAGATCGGTGAGAATACGAGCACCGCGGCTTGAGGGTCGGTGAGCGAACCGGCGGGGTTCCATGGGATCGGGCCGTATTGTTGTAAAGCGGTCGGGCTGCTGGTGAAGAGCGGGGGGAAAGGGTAACGCTGCTGGTTCGCGGTGCTGTAGAGAGCGAACGAGAGCGAGAGATCGTGGAGGTTCGCGAGCGATTGGACCATGCCGGCGCCGGTGCGAACGCGGAAGAGTGCGGGCGCGGAGATCGCGATGAGCACTCCGATCACGCCGATCGTGACGAGGAGTTCGACGATTGTGAAGCCGCGACATGGACGGGTGCGCGTTGTTGGAGTAGAGTAATTCATGGCGGCGGGATCAGGCGATTCGTGTCGGCTTCGGCGGCGTAGATGGTGAACATCCCGCCGATCCACCTTTGTTCGGACGTATCCCAGAAGTATGAGATGCCCACGCTGACGGGGATCGAGGGCGCCAAGCCGTCGCCGGCGCGTGCGAGCGCGGGGGCGACGAGTTCGACAACACGTGCGCCGTCCGGGATATCCGGCGAACTTGGGCGGAGCGGGTTTCTTAGTTTGATGGATTGCCACGCCTCCGGGAAAGTGTAGCCC
>CAZTEE010000276.1:0-2086 GCA_964611775.1 uncultured Phycisphaeraceae bacterium
GAGCCGTTTTATCGACGCGAGTTCGATCGACAGCGCATCGGGCGACGGCGATTCGCGCGTCGCCGCTGCCACCACGGCGTCGGCGACCTCTCTCGCCGCCGATCGGGGCTCCGCCTCATCCGGTTCGCCCGCGACGCGCATAACGACGGAATCCGCTCGAGTGTCGCCGGCGATCGCGCGATCCTCCCGTAGAGATGCTGAAACCGACATCCCCGCCGCCGTTCGGTACGCGCTCGCGGCACGGCTCGCGTCCGCGTTCACCGGCCGGATTGGTTCCAACCGATCGACAGCGCGTCGCGACCTCGCCGGCAGCACGTTCACCGACGCCGACGCGGTTATCTCGACCGCGGGACGCCCGCCGAAACCGAAGATCGCACCCCGGCGGTAAGCGCGTGTATGAAGGATTACAGCGTCCGGGCCGAGATCACGTTTGATCTGGCCCAGAGCCTCGGCGATCGACGGAGCGTGATACGTCCGCAGGTTCACTCGGCCCTCCATGGCCTACACCCGATGCGGGCGACTCCGCCCGCGTGATCGCACAATCGCGGCTTACGCCGCCGAACCGGCCGCTACTCCCTGGCCGGTCGTAACGAGCGCGACGGATTCCACCTCCACGCCCGGAACTATCTCGTTGTACCCGAGAACCGCGACATTAGGCAAGTGCGGCTCCACGATCTGACGAACCGCGGCCCGCACCTGCGGCGACGCGATCACCACCGGGTGACGCCCCGCAGACACCACCGCGCCCAGCGCGTCCGTCACCCGCCGCGCCAATGCCCGCGCAACGTGCGCCGGGATCGCCAGGCTCGTCCCCGCCGGCGAACGATCTATGTACCCGTTGATCACGTCCTCGAACGCCGGGTCGAGCGTGACGCAGACCAGTTGCATTCTCGCCTCGCCTGGCGTCGGCTGCGACGGGCCTCGCCCGAGCGAGCGCTCGTCGCGTTCTTCCGCCGGGCGCGCATAAAGTTGACATATCGAGCGCCGCAACGCGTGCCGGGCGTACTCCGTCAGCACGTCGAGATCCTTGGACTTCGGCGCCCAATCTGAGAGCGTCTCGACGATGGATTCAAGATCGCGGATCGGCACGCCCTCGCGCAGCAGGTTCTGGAGAATCTTCTGGAGGTCGCCGGGCTTGACTACCGCGGGGATCGACTCTTCCACGAGTTTGGGCGACTTCTCTTTTAGTTGAGCGATAAGGTTGTTGACTTCTTCGCGTGTCAGGAGTTCCGCAGCGTGCCGGCGGACGATCTCGGTTATGTGCGTCGCAACGACGCTGGTCGGATCGACGACCGTATAGTTAAGCGTCTCGGCGCGGTCCTTCGCGTGTCGCTCGATCCACCACGCGTCAAGCCCGAACGCCGGCTCCTTCGTCGGCGTTCCGTCGACACGACCGGTCGACAGCCCGGAGTCCATCGCCAGCAGCCGATCGGGATACACCAGGCCCTGCGCAACAGCGCTCCCGCGGATCTTGACGTTGTACGCGTTCGGGTCGATAGTCATATTGTCGCGGATCCGCACCGGCGGCATGACAAGCCCGAGCTCGACCGCGAGCTGCCGACGCGTCGCTGCGATGCGGTCGAGCAGATCACCACCCTGCGCCGAATCCACCAGCCGCACGAGCGCGTATCCGACCTCGAGTTCGAGCGCATCGACTTTCATGAGTTTCTCGACCGGCGGCGCGTCCGGGGCGGTGGCGGTCGTGCGCTGCGTCTTCTCACTCGCGATCTTCTCCGATCGCTGGTGCCGGGTCATGAAATACGCCGTCAGCCCCAATGCCCCCGCAGTCGCGAGCAGCGGGAACGTCGGCAACGGCGTGACCGCGAGCGACGCCATGAAACCCGCCGCGATCACCATCGCGATCGGCTTCCCCGCCAACTGGCTTGTAATCGAATCGCCGAGCGCCTCGCGCGAACCCGCACGCGTCACCATCAGGCCCGCGGCGATCGCGATCACAAACGCGGGGATCTGCGACACAAGCCCGTCGCCGATGGTCAGCGTCGTGAACACCGCGGCCGTCTCGCCCGCAGGCCAGCCCCGCTCGAGCATCCCGACGGTGAACCCGCCAGCGATGTTGATCGCGGTG
>CAZTEE010000277.1:0-2056 GCA_964611775.1 uncultured Phycisphaeraceae bacterium
CCGCCCCGAAGAGCGCCGCGGAGATCGCGACCGCGGCCCAGATCGGCGCACCCATCGCCTGCCCCCACCACAAGAGATACCCGCGATAAAAGACCTCCTCGCACACACCCGCCGACACCCCGAGCGCGAGGAACAACCTCAGTTCGCGCGGCGATCGCGGCAGGATCGGCTCCAGCCGCCCGACCTGCTCCCGCAGCCTCGCCGCCGCCGCCGCATCGCGCCGGACCGATCTGATCTGCCCCGCGAAGAACGCCAGCGAAGCCACGACTATCACCGCGGTCGCCCAGAACGCCGCGCCCTCGGGCGCGCCGAGACCCAGCACCACGAGCGGCCGATCAAACCACATCCACACACCAACGACCAGCCCAAGCATAACCCATTGCGCGATCATCGTCTGCACATAAACAACGGCTCGGCCCGCAGACTCAACGCCCCGCATCGACCTCAGCAGCGACCGCGCCCGCAACACCCCGACGCCGGGCGCCACCACACCCACTATCAAAACCAACGCATGATCCAGAATCGTCGGCACACGCACCTCTCATCCCGTTCCACCATCACGCCAGCAGGCTCCGGCCCGTCATCGCCGCCGGCTTATCCACGCCCATCATCTCCAGGATCGTCGGCGCGATGTCCGCCAGCCGACCGCCATCGCGCAATCGCCGCCCGCGAAAAGCGTCCCCCACAACATACATCGGCACGTCGTACACCGTGTGCGCGGTGTGCGGCGAACCCGTCGCGGGATCGAACATCTGCTCCGCGTTCCCGTGATCCGCCGTCACGATCGCCGACCCGCCACGCGCCAGAACCGTGTCCAGAATCTCGCCCACAAATCCGTCAACTACCTCGCACGCCCGCACCGCCGCGGCCAGCGAACCCGTGTGCCCGACCATGTCAGGATTAGCAAAATTAACAACTATCACCGGCTCGCAGTCGTCCGCGCCGAGCCTCCCGAGCACCGCGTCGCGCACGCCCGCGGCGCTCATCTCGGGCTGCATGTCGTACGTCGCCACCTTCGGGCTTTGAATGATCGCCCGTGACTCGCCCGCGAAGGGCTCGTCACGGTAATCATTGAAGAAGAACGTCACATGCGGGAACTTCTCCGTCTCCGCGCAGCGGAACTGCCGGACCCCGAGCCGCGCGAGATACGCGCCGAAAATATCCTCCATCCGCGGCGGCTTCGGGAACGCCACACGCACCCATTTGTTCAGTTCCTCCTCGTACGCCGTCATCGTGACGAACCGCAGATCGAGCCGATCGCCGCGATCGAACCCCCGCGCCCCGGTGTCCGGCGACGCGGGCACGTTCCCCTCGAACTCCGGCATGACGAACGCGCGCACGATCTCCCGCGGGCGATCCCCGCGATAGTTAACAAAGATCACCGTGTCGCCGTCCGCGATGCGCGACTCGCACACCTCGTCGGGCGAGCCGACCATCGTCGGCGTGACAAACTCGTCACCTTTCTGAGTCTCGCTCATTGGAGCGGCGTAATAAGCCCGAACCGCCTCGACCGCGTCGCCACACACAACCCCAGTGGCTCGGGCGCCCCGCCCGTGCGCGTCAACCCCCCGCCCAGTCAGGCACGCGTACGCCAGCGCCACCCGCTCCCACCGGTTGTCGCGGTCCATCGCCCAGTACCTGCCGATGACCGACGCGATCCGCCCGACGCCGATCTCCCCGAGCGCCCGCTCGACTTCCTCCATATACCCCGCGCCGGTGAACGGCCCCGTGTCCCTCCCGTCCGTGATGCAATGCACATACACCCGGTCGGCGCCTAACTCCTTGCAAAGTTTTAAACACCCATATAAATGTTCGAGCAGCCCGTGCACACCCGCGTCCGAGCAGATCGACAGCAGGTGCACCGCTTTGCCCGCATCGCGCGCCGCGAAGATCGCAGATACGAGCGCCTCGTTCTCGCCCAGCCGCCCTTCGCGCACCGCCTTGGTGATGCGCACAGATTCCTGATCGACGACTCGGCCGGCGCCGAGGTTCTGATGCCCGACCTCGCTGTTGCCCATGGTGCCGTGCGGCAGACCGACATCCTCGCCGCTGGTGG
>CAZTEE010000278.1:0-2043 GCA_964611775.1 uncultured Phycisphaeraceae bacterium
AGCCCTCGCCGCGGCGCCAGGCGAGGTAGCGGCGCATCATCGCGTCCACGTCGTAGGACTTCGCGTGCATCTTCTGGATGATGTCTTCGCGCGTGTCGGCGCCGGCGAGGGCGCGGTACCAGTGCTCGGCCATGAGTTTCATCCCGAGTTCGTTCGGGTGGAGCCGATCGTCGATGAAGCACTTGGGGAAGCAGTCCTTCGTGACCTGCCAGAGGTCGGGCCCTTCGAAGATGAAGTCGTGCCCGCGCGAGAGCAGCCGGGCGAGCGCGACGCGTTCGTTGCCGACCTCGGGCTCGACGGGTTCTTTATAGATGTGCATGGCGATCCAGACCTGCCCGATGCCGAGCTGGCGCAGGCGTAGCGACATGACCTCGAGCGCGTCCGCGCCCATCTCGGCGCCGACCATGTCGTGCTCGGTTTTCACCGGGCCTCGGCCGTCGCGAGTGAGTTGCAGTGATTGCTGGCAGATGGCGACGGTCGGCTCGGGGGCGTCGCCGCGGAGCCTGGCGTCGGCGCCGAGGAAGTCGCGCTTCATCGCGGTGAAGGTGCGTTCGTACTCGCGCGAGCCAGGATCGGCGACCCAGTGCGCGACGGGCGCCCCGCCGATGACCGCGTTGAGGACGTGATAGGTCCGCTCGCCGCCCGCGTGGGCGTCGAGCATCTCCTGGAGCATGTCCGGCCAGGCGTAACTTGTCGAATAGCCCACCACGACGATCGACTTCTCATTACCGTCGAGCACGCGAGGCTTGGCGGGCGCCTCGGCGCTGGCCCCGGCTGCGGCCGTCGCGACCACAGCAGCGAGCGTCGCGGCACGGACGAATCGGCGGACACTAATCATCACAGGGGAAGCGCGCATGTTTCGGAACTCCTGCGGGACGCCCCTAACCCGCTGCCGCCGACACGGCGTTCAGCGGTATGCTCCCCAAGAAGATACCAAGAACCGGGCCTAACCCCCACTGTCTTCCCGAGTAGAGAGGCTCTCCCATGACCAATTCCACCGTCCGATTCATACTCCCCGGGCTGGCGCTGCTGGCCGCGACGCTCGCCCGCGCCGACACGCTGATCGTGCTGAACAAGTACGACGCGACGGCGTCGCTGATCGACCCCGCGACCGGCGCCGTCCGCGCGACCGTCGGGACGGGCATCGGCCCGCACGAAGCCGCCACCACACCCGACGGGAAGTTCGTCGTAGTCTGCGACTACGGGACGCGCACGCCCGGCTCGTCGCTGACCATCATCGACCTCGAACGCGCCCAGCCCGTACGCCGCATAGACCTCGGCGAGTATCAGCGCCCGCACGGGATCGTCTTCCTCGACGCCGAGCGCGTCGCTGTCACCGCCGAGGCGCAGCAGAAACTGCTCGTCGTGAACATCCGCACGGGCGCGGTCGAACAGGCGATCGGCACGGACAGCCGGGGTTCGCACATGGTCGCGGCGACGCCGGACGGCCGCCTGGCGTTCGTGGCGAATCTCGGTTCGGCGAGCGCGTCGGTCGTCGATCTCCGTGAAGGCAAACTTATTAAAAATATCGAGACCGGCGCCGGCGCGGAGGGCGTCGCCGTTCACCCCTCGAAGCCCGAGGCGTGGGTCACCAACCGCGGCGCCGACAACATCAGCATCATCGACACCCGCTCGCTCGAAATCGTCGCCACACTCGAAGCCGGCTCCTTCCCCATCCGCGTCGCGTTCACCCCCGACGGGACCAAGGCGCTCGTAAGTTGCGCCCGCTCGGGCGACGTCTGGGTCTACGACGCGAACACCCGCGGCGTGCTCGCCAGAATCAGCATGAACGAGCAGCCCGTCGGCGACGACGAAAAACAGACCCGGCTCTTCAGCGATCAGTTCGGCCAAAGCCCCGTCCCCATCGGCATCCTCGTCGAGCCGGGCGGCGAACGCGCCTACATCGCCAACACCAACGCGGACGTCATCAGCGTCCTCGACCTGCGCACCCTGCGGCTGGTCGATCGCCTGCGCGCCGGTCGCGAGCCGGACGGGCTGGCCTGGTCGCCCCTGCCCTGAGCCTGACGACCCGATCGGAGCGTC
>CAZTEE010000279.1:0-2035 GCA_964611775.1 uncultured Phycisphaeraceae bacterium
GGATCGGAGCGGTGACGGCGACTCGGCGGCGGCGTCGGACCCCTCGCCGACCAATCTCTACAACCTCGCATGCGGCCTGTCGCTGCTCGGCAGAGCCGATGAAGCGATCGACGCGCTCGAGCGTTCCGCGGCTGCGGGGTGGACGAACTTCGGACTGATCGCGCAGGACCGCGACCTCAACCCGATCCGGAGCCATCCGGGGTTCCGCGACGCCGCCGAGAGGGTCCGCGCCGCTTTTTACGAAGAGAACGGCGTCACGCTACGCTGGCGCTGAGCCGGATTGGCAGTGTGTCCGGGTGATTGAATCGGAGCGTCGCCGCGACCACCCGCCCCGCGCTGTCGGCTAACATGCCCGCGCCATGCCCAGCATCACAATCAACGGCGTAGCCTGCGAGTTCACCCCGGGACAGACCGTCCTCCAGGCGGCCCACGCCCACGGCATCGACATCCCGCACTACTGCTACCACGAGGGGCTGTCGGTGGTCGCGTCGTGCCGGATATGCCTCGCGGAGGTCTGGGCGCCGAACCCCCGCAACGACAACAAACTCGAGCCGATCCCGAAACTCCTCCCTACATGCCAGATCAGAGCCGAGGACGGGCAGCACGTCTACACCGACTCCCCGCGCGCCGTCGCCAACCAGAAGGCCGTGATGGAGTACCTGCTCGTCAACCACCCGCTGGACTGCCCGGTCTGCGACCAGGCGGGCGAGTGCAAACTCCAGGACTACTCCTTCGAGCACGGGCGGGGGGTATCCCGCTTCGAAGAAACCAAGGTCAAGCAACCTAAGAAAGACGTCGGCCCCAACGTCCTCCTGTACTCGGACCGCTGCATCATGTGCACCCGCTGCGTCCGCTTCACGCGCGAGGTCACGGGCACGGACGAACTCATCGTCGAAGGCCGCGGCAACAAGGAGCAGATCGACCTCTTCCCCGGCAAAGCGCTCGACAACCCGCTCGCGTCCAATGTCATCGATCTGTGCCCGGTCGGCGCCCTGCTGGACAAGGACTTCCTTTTCAAGAAGCGCGTGTGGGATCTGACCAGCACGCCGACGATCGACGGGATCACGTCGTCCGGCGACAACATCTGGGTCGATCACGCCGACGGGCGGGTTCATCGCGTCCGCCCGCGCACCAACCTCGAAGTTAATCTGTGGTGGATCACGGACGAGGTCCGCTACGGCTGGAAGCACGTGCACGCGGAGAGCCGCATCGCGGCGCCGCGACGCAAGCAGCACGGGGCGCGGGTCGAGACGGAATGGCCTCGCGCGATCAGCGAAGCCGTGCGCGGGATCGGGTCGCGCGTCGAAGCCGGCGGCCGGCTCGCGGTGCTCGTGTCGCCGATGCTAGCGTGCGAGGAAGCGTTCCTGCTCGCCGAGACCGCGCGGGCGCTTGACCCGGACGCGATCCTCGGCGTCGGCCCGGTCCCGACCGTTGGACATGACCGAATCTTCCCCCCAGATGCCGGGGACGAGCCGATCCATCAAAGCCCGCGTTCGCCGAGCGTCGGCAAGCCGCCGCGGAAGTTCGTGATGCGCGCCGAGAAGTGCCCGAACAGCCGGGGCGTGCGCCGTGTGCTCGAAGCGTTCTCGGCGGGCGCCGCCGGGGAAAGTGGCGCGGGCGCCCCGCCTGTGCGCGACTTCGCCGGTTTTGTAAGTGAACTTAAGAACCAGAAGATCGCCGCGGTGCTGGTCACGGGCGCCTATCCGAGCGACTGGGCGACTAAGGATCTCCGCGACGCGCTCGCGCGCGAGGGGCTGTTCGTGGTGGTGGCGGACACGCTGGATTCGGCGCTCGCGGAGCGTGCGGACGTGGTGCTGCCGGCTGCGACGTGGGTGGAGAAGGCGGGGACGTTCGAGAACGCCGACGGTCGGCTCCAGGCTTTCAACGCCGCGATCCTCCCGATCGCGGGCGCCCGGCCCGAGGGCCAGATCGCGCTGGACCTGCTCGCCGAGTTCGAGCAGGAACAAGCCAAAGCCGGCCGCACAACCGGTGACACGGCCCGTAGCGGCACGGCCCCCAGTGGCGCGGGCGGCTC
>CAZTEE010000280.1:0-2027 GCA_964611775.1 uncultured Phycisphaeraceae bacterium
GTGGGACGGGCCGACGTGCGAAAAAGTCGGCCTGCTCAAGATGGACTTCCTCGGGCTGCGCACGCTCAGCATCATCGAACGCTGCAAGCGCCTCGTGCGCGAATCGCTCGACGATAGCGCGATCCGGGCAACGCTCGGCGCCGACCCGGGCGACGGCGTGGACCCGCTCGACCTCGACCGCCTGGCGTGCGACGACGCCGCGGTCTTCGCGCTCTTCCAGCGTGCCGACACCGCGGGCGTGTTCCAGTTCGAATCGGGCGGGATGCGTCGGCTTCTCTCCGAGATGAAGCCGGACCGACTCGAGGACCTCATCGCCGCCAACGCGCTCTTCCGCCCGGGTCCGATGGACCTGATACCGGATTACAACAGGCGCAAGCACGGGCAGGAGCCGGTCCCCGCGGTGCACCCGATCGTCGATCGCCACACCGCCGAGACCTACGGCGTAATGGTCTACCAGGAACAGGTCATGCAGATCGTGCACGAGCTCGGCGGGATCCGCCTGCGCGACGCGTACACTCTCATCAAGGCGATCAGCAAGAAGAAAAAGAGCGTCATCGACGCGAACCGCCCGAAGTTCGTCGAGAACGCCGCGGCGAAAGGGCTGGCGGAGAAACAGGCCGAGGAACTATTTGAACTTATTCTTAAGTTCGCCGGCTACGGGTTCAACAAGAGCCACTCGACCGGGTACGCGATCGTCGCGTACCACACCGCGTATCTGAAAACTTACTTCCCGAACCAGTACATGGCGGCCCTGCTCACCTTCGAGAGCCAGGCGCAGAAGGTCGCGGACTGGGCCGCGTATCTCGAAGAATGCCGGCACGCGCGGTTCGTAAACGGGAAGGTCGGGGTCGAGGTGCGCCCGCCCGACGTGAACCTCTCGGACGAGGATTTCACCGTGGTTTTCGAGCCTCGCGAGCCGCGCGACGCGGGGCACGGGCACGTGCGGTTCGGGCTTCGCGCGATCAAAGGGGTAGCGACGAAATCGATCGCGGCGATCGTCGCGGAGCGTCGCGAGCGTGGCCCGTTCGCGTCGATACACGAGTTCTGCGAGCGCGTCCCGCCGGGCGTAGTTAACAAGGCGACCATCGAAGCCCTGATAAAAGCCGGCGCGTTCGACAGCGTCCACGGGCGGTCGGAGCGCGCGTCGATGGTCGCGTCGATCGAAGCGGCGGTCAGCGCGGGGGCGTCGGCGGCGAAGGACGCCGCCGCGGGGCAGTCGGCGCTCTTCGGCTTGGGCGACGCCGGGGCGGACGCGGAGCCGGTCGCGGTCGCGCTCGTTCGCGCGACGCCGTGGTCCTCCGCCGAGATGCTCGGCTACGAAAAAGAAACCCTCGGGATGTTCGTCTCGAGCCATCCGCTCGACGAATGGAGCGACGACATCGCGGCTCTCGGCGCGACGCCAGCGTCCGCGATCATCGACGCGGCGCAGGACGCGACAGTCCTGATCGCCGGGCTTGTGCAGGGCGTGCGCGCGATCGTCACTCGCTCGGGCAAGAACCCCGGGCAGAAGATGGGCATCGTCAGCGTAGAAGACAAGCACGGCGTAGCGGAATGCGTGCTCTTTCCCGCGGCGTACGCGGCGAACGAGGCGATGATCGAAACCAGCCGGGCGCTGGTCTTCATCGGGCGCGCGGACCACGCGCGCGGGTCTGCGCAGGTGATCGTCGAGCGCGTCATGCCGATCGAACGGGCCCGGGCCGAACTCGCCCGAGGCATCGAGATCGAGATCGACGAACCAGCGCTCAACGGAGAAGCGGCGGGCGTGCTGTCGCGCATCAACGACCGCATAAGGTCTTTCGCACTCAACGACCGCGCCACGGACCTGCCCGCGGTCCCGGTGTCATTGGCGCTGCTGGTCGCGGGCAAGCGCGTGCGCCTCGACGCCACGGCGTCGCTGCGCGTACGCCCGAGCGAGCGGCTCCTCGCGGGCCTGCACGAGACGCTCGGCGCCGGGCGTGTCCGCGTCCTCGCCGGCCCGCCCGTGCTCCCCAAACGCGAAGAACGCTGGGCCGGGAAACGAAACTGAT
>CAZTEE010000281.1:0-2017 GCA_964611775.1 uncultured Phycisphaeraceae bacterium
CTCGTGACGCACGGGCGAGACGCCCGTGCCACTATTAGCGCCCGTGCCACTTGGCTTCGAGCCACCCGCTCCGGGCCTTATCTGTCGACCGCGACCGATCCGTCGCACGCCACTCCCGCGGGCGCCCCGCCGCGTCTCGGGTCAGACGCCGCGGCGTACCCGTCGCCCGCGCGCACGACGATCTGCGCAACACCGACATTGCCGATCGTCCCGACGCGGTGCCCGCGTGATTCGAGCGCCGCGAGCCGGGCCCGCGATTCGTTGACCTCCGCGATCAGACGCATCACCCCGTCCGGGCTTGCGTCGGCGTCGGTCCCGTCGGGATCACCGAGCGCACCTTCGAGCGCCAAGACCGGCGGGAATCCCTGATGGTGAACCCTCGGCGCCGAGACCGCGACGCCAGCGTCCATCCCGAACGCGAGCACGTTCAGAATCGTCTGGATCGTCCCGGTGATGATCCGGGGCCCGCCCGCCGCGCCCGTCACCAGTTCCACCCTGCCAGCCGTGTCGAGCACGATGGTCGGCGACATGCTCGAGAGCGGCCGCTTCCCCGCTGCGGGCAGGTTCAGGTCCGACTGCCGAAGCCCGAACGCGTTAACACCGCCCGGGACCGTGGTGAAGTCGTCCATCTCGTTATTAAGAAAAAAACCGAACTCCTCGACCGCGACCCGCGACCCGAAAGTAAGGTTGATTGTCTCGGTGCACGCGACTGCCATCCCGCGCGAGTCGATCACCGAGAAGTGGCTCGTCCCGGCGTCGTCCGGCGGCGCCGCGGTCTCCCCCGGCGCCGAGCCGTACGACTTCAGCGGCCCCGTCGCCGTGGGGTCTATCCGCTCGGCGAAAGAATCGATCGTGAGCGGATCGAGCAGCCGGGCTACGGGCACATCCACGAACGCCGCGTCGCCGAGATGAGCCGCACGATCCGCGAAGGCGTGCTTGAAAGCCTCGGCGAGAGTGTGGATATAAGCCGGCGAGTTGTGCCCGAGCGCGTCGATCGACGTGCCGATGATCTCAGCATGCCGCTCGATTGTCCCGAGCACTTGCAATGTTGCGATCCCGCCGGAACTCGGCGGCGGCATCACTACTACCGTCCTCCCGAGGAACGAACCGGATATCGGTGATTCCTCGCGCGCGCGGTAGCCGTGCAGGTCCGCCGCGGTGATGACGCCGGCCGCGTTGCGCGCGGCGCGCACGATAGCCTCGGCGATCGGCCCTTCGTAGAATGCGCTCGGCCCGCGCTGGGCGATAAGCCGCAACGCCCGGGCCTGCTCCGGGTTGCGGATCACATCGCCGAGCGCGACGGCGCCGTCACGCAGGAACCGGCTCCACAGGAAAGCGTTGCGATCGCGGCGGGCCGGATCTTCGTCGAACCAATCGAGCGCGTCCCGCGCCGACGCCATATAACTTTCATCAACCGCGAATCCTTCTTCTGCAGCGCGGATCGCCGGCGCCAGCAGGTCCGCCCACGGCAGCGAGCCGAATCGCTTGTGCGCCTCGAACAATCCCGAGACCGTCCCCGGCACGCCCGCCGCGGCGCCGGTGTATCGGCTCGCGTCCGGATCGGAGTGATTCACGAAATAATCCGGCGTGATCGCAGCCGGCGCTGTTTCGCGGTAGTTGAGCGCGACGGTGCGTGCGCCGTCGGGCGCATCGGGATCGTGTATGAGCATGAACCCGCCGCCGCCGATCCCGCAGGACATCGGGCGCACGACAGAGAGCGTGAAACTCGTGGCGATCGCGGCGTCGACGGCGTTCCCGCCGCGGGCCAGGATCTCGGCGCCGGCGCGCGAGGCGATCTCGTGATCCGCCGCGACCACGCCCCGCGTGAAGACAGTGGGCTGCGCGAGAACACCCGCCGCGAACGCGAGCGAGGCGACGACCGTCAGAATGATCCGTTTCATGCGATTGCTCCGCTGGATGCCGGACAGTCTAGTTCGCTCGATGCATCGCGCACGGGCGAGAGCCCGCGCCACCCCGGCGCCTTGCCGTGCGCCGTATAATCTCTTTTTCGCGCGGC
>CAZTEE010000282.1:0-1971 GCA_964611775.1 uncultured Phycisphaeraceae bacterium
CGGCCTGGGCGTACGCGCCGCCGAGGCTGTAGTGCGCCATGTCGTTCGACGGGTCCGCCTGGCACATGTTCTCGAACTGGGCGATCCGGGTCTCGATATCCATCTCTGCTCCTTCTGAGTCTGCGGGAAAAACAGCATAGGGCCGAAGTCGCCCGAGAGCATGGATCGATCCTGTTCGCCCGTAACGCGGAGTGATCATCCATCATAATGCCCGGGGAATTCATCCCTGGACTTTGCTTCGATGATGGTTCCGGATCGCCGGTGAATGTCGTTGCATCTATGCTGTCGCACATGCCGGGCGAATCGTCAGACAGGCTTAGCGTCGATCTCGCCGGGGTTCGGCTGCGGAACCCGGTGCTGCTAGCCGCGGGGACGGCGGGCTACGCCGACGAACTCGCCGACGCGTTCGATCTTGCCCGGGTCGGCGCCGTGGTGACGAAGTCGATAACCGCGACGCCGCGCACGGGCAACGAGACCTGGCGCGTCGCCGAAGTCCCCGGCGGGATGCTCAACGCGATCGGGCTGGCGAACGTCGGCGCCGACCGGTTCCGCGATGAGTTCGGCCCGAGGCTGGCGAACGTCCCGACGACCGTGATCGGTTCGATCGCCGGGCACTCGGCGGAGGATTTCATCGCCGTGGCGCGGATGTTCGAAGCGCTCGAAACTGTGCCCGCGGTCGAGATAAATGTTTCTTGCCCGAATGTCCATGACGGGACCAGTTTCGGCGAATCGCCCGGCGCGTTGCGCGACTTGCTCGGCAGGGTGCGCCCGGCGCTAGCACGCACAAAGATGTTCGTGAAACTCCCGCCGATGACCGCGGGCGACGGCGCCAACGCTGCGATCGTCGCCCTCGCGCGCGCCGCGATCGACGCCGGCGCCGATGGGCTGACGATCGCCAATACCACGCCCGCGATGGCGGTCGATCCCGAAACGCGCGAGCCTCGGCTTGCGAACGTCACCGGAGGGTTGAGCGGGCCGGCGGTCCACCCGATCGCCGTTCGCCTCGTGCATCTCGTGTATCGGCACGTCGCGCGGGAGGCGGGGGCGCCGATCATCGCGGCCGGCGGCGTCATTTCTTGGCGTGAGGCGGCGGAGTTCATCCTCGTCGGCGCGACCGCCGTCGAAGTCGGGACCGCGACGTTCGCCGACCCGCGGGCCGCGTCGAAGATCGTACAGGGGCTTGGCGCATGGGCCCGCAGGCAGCGGTCGTCTTCGGTCGCAGAACTTGTCGGGGCGGTCCGGATGCAGGGGTGAAGGTCATGAAATATTTGATGAATTACAGTTGGACGGACGGTGCGCGCAAGGCTCGCAGAGCCGTGCCACCCCGGAGCCGGATGTGACCGACCCTGAACGCGAACGATTCGACGCGCTCTTCGAGGAGGCGCTCGAGCAGTTGCCCGATCGGCTGAGCGCGCTCCTCGACGAGATCCCCGTCGTCCTCGACGATCGCCCGTCACCGGAACTGCTCCGCTCGATGGGCCTGCCCGACGATGAACCGCTCTGCGGCCTGCACACCGGCGTCGCGCTCACCGAGCGGTCCGTCGAGCATTCCGGCGTCCCGACCGACGTGATCCAACTCTTCCGCGAGGGGATCGTCGATACCGCCGGCGGCTGGGCGCCGGGCGACGACGAGACCGACGACGACGTGGACGACGCGGTCTATGAAGAAATAATGATCACCCTCCTGCACGAGATCGGCCACCACTTCGGCCTCGACGAGGACGACCTCGAATCGCTGGGGTACGCGTGAAAACGCAGAATAACGGGAGAACGCCCATCCCACTTGGTCAGGGCAGTGGCGTAAGCCCGGGAGCGCTACGATCGACACACGAATCCGCCGACTAGAGTGTGCCGCTCGGGGTCTAGCCGGGCTCAGGAATCGAGAGGAGTATCCGCCGATGAAGCCGAATCGAGTTCGTCTGATGTTCGCCGCGATCGCGGCTTCGCTGGTTGCTCTCGCGTTCGCCCCGT
>CAZTEE010000283.1:0-1962 GCA_964611775.1 uncultured Phycisphaeraceae bacterium
AGCAGCATCCTGAGCCGACCATCGCCGAGAATCAGCCGTTCGTCGCCGACCCTGACAGGCATTCCCGCGGCGAACCGTTCACCGGCGTAGATCTCGGTCCAATCCGGCGCCTGCCCCACCCATCTCCGATCAATCCTGCCCGTCAGCGGCATCCGAGCGCGCAGCGTCTCGACGGCTTCGATCGGCGCGACGACCAGACGCAGCCCCGATGCCCGCAATCTCTGCTCTGTCACAGCATCCGTGATCGGCGGAGCGTCAAGGTACGGCGCCAGCGCCGCGGCGAGCGCGTCGGGATCGAACCGCACGGTCCATTGCCGGATCTCCAGCCCGTCCGGTTCCGCGAGCACGGAGGTGCTGATGATCGGCGCCGCGCTCGAACGAACCGTCGGTTCGGCGGTGGCAGCCGTATTCGTCGCCGAGCCGCAACCGGCGGCAACGGCGAACGCCGCGATCGAAGCAACACTATTAATAGGGAGTCGATTCATGGAATCTCAAGCCGAGCCTTGTTCGCAGCCAGAACCCGCGGGGTTCCAGGCCAAGCCCGCTCCGCAGCGGCGTCAGGCCCGCGCCGGATCGGCGGGTTCGAGTTCATTTATGCGGTCTATGAGCAGCCGCACCAGCCCCCACTGCCGGCGTGTGTGGTGGAACACGATGCGCGGGAGTTCGAGATGATCGGACTCTTCGGGCAGCGAGCCTACCTGCCGGATGCGCCCTTCCTGCACCAGCGAGCCGAACTCGTCGTTTAGCCGATCCACGGCCTCGTCACGCAGCGGCTCGCGCATGCGAATCACAAAGTCATCCTGCACGTAACGCGAAGAGTGATAATTTCGATAAAACCGCTGCACGTGGTCGGCGGCGTCGCCGGCGTCCCTTGCGATATAGAACAGATTCAGATCATCCGGGCTGATGAACTTCCCGCCGAGCAGCGACCCGCGCACCAGGTTCATCCACTCGGACCAGTACGACCCGCCCGCGCCCTCGAGCAGTACGATCGGGACCACGGACGATTTACCCGTCTGCACCAGCGTGAGCACCTCGAACGCTTCGTCCTGCGTGCCGTACCCGCCGGGGAAGAGCGCGACGGCGTCCGCCTGGCTGACGAACATCAGCTTGCGCGTGAAAAAGTACTTGAAAGTGATTAGTTTTGGATCGCCCGCGATGACGGTGTTCGCGGTCGTCTCGAACGGCAGCCGGATCGCCAGCCCGAACGACGTCTCCCGGCCCGGGCCGACGTGCCCGGCTTTCATGATCCCGTCGCCCGCGCCGGTTATTACGGCCCAGTCGCGCGAAGCCATCAGCCGGCTGAAATCCACAGCCGCGGTGTAGTCGGAGTGATCCTCCGGCGTCCGCGCCGAGCCGAAGATGCTGATCTTCCGCACGTGCGGGTATCGCGCGAAGACACGGAACGCGTGGCGTAGTTCCTTCATCGACGCCGCCATCAGTTTCAGTTCACCCCGGCTTCGGCCGTCCTGAAGCAGTTTCAGCGCGGTGATCATCATCTCGCGGATGAAACGCGAGTCCGTGTCGGCGGGGTCGGCGCCGGCGCGACGGACCAGATCGTCCAGCGGCGCGGCGACGGTCGGATCGTCGTACGAGAACTTTGTGTGCATCGGACCTGTGGGATTATTCATGGCAGTCGCGGAGCGTAGCGACCACGGTCATTCCCCGCCGAGAATCCGCGAAAGAAGCCGGCGTATGCCGGACAGCGGTTCGGCAGAGATGTCCGGATCGGTGAGCGTGCCGCGCACCCGCGTCGTGAGAATCTCGTTACGCAACGCGTCGAAGAGCGGGGTAAAAATCGGGAGTCTGCGGTTGCCGCTGACCCCGAACCGCAGGTCCAGGTCAAAGTCCGGCAACCGCACTTCCCCGACGCCGATGAGCGATATCGTCGGAGAAACCGCGACCAACCGCTCGAATGTTGCGATATCATCATCTAGTGTGAAGATTGCGTTTGCATAGTCC
>CAZTEE010000284.1:0-1939 GCA_964611775.1 uncultured Phycisphaeraceae bacterium
TGCGTGTGAGTTCTAATATTTCCGCAAAACCAACGCCCGCTCACTCGCCGAAGTTGGTTCCCACGGCCTTGGCCGCCTGGATCAGTTGATGATCTCGCGGGACGAGGCGCTGCTTGTTCGCCACCTCGCGGATGTCGATGTCGGTCACCTTGTCGTTGCGCATGACGACCATCCGTCCCTTGGCGCCGTTCGTGAGAAGTTCGATCGCGTGATGACCGAAGCGAGTCCCGAGGACGCGGTCGTACGCGACGGGCGTCCCGCCGCGGAGGACATGGCCGAGCACGATTGCACGGGTTTCGATGTTGGAGCATCGTTCGATGTCGTCGGCGAGCCGTTCGCCGACCCCGCCGAGCCGGATGGGGTCGGGGCTGGTGGGGTCGATGCGTGAGATGACCTGCCGGCCGCCCTCGGCCCGCGCACCCTCGGCGATGCACACGATGCTGAACCGCTTCCCGTGCTGGCCGCGGAACTTTACGTACTCGCAGATGGAGCCGAGGTCGTAGGGGATCTCGGGGATGATGACCACGTCGGAACCGCTGGCAACGCCGGCATGGAGCGCGATCCACCCGGCGTTGCGGCCCATCACCTCGACCACCATCACCCGGTGGTGCGATTGCGCCGTCGTGTGCACTCGGTCGATCGCTTCGGTCGCGGTCTCGACGGCGGTCGAGAAACCAAATGTTATATCCGTCCCTTCGAGGTCGTTGTCGATGGTCTTCGGGAGGCCTATGCAGTTGATCCCGGCGTCGATGAAGGTCTGGGCGCCGCTCATTGTCCCGTCGCCGCCGATCAGGCACAGCGCCTCGAGGCCGTGCTCCTCGATGTGTTCGAGGCACTTGTGCCGGACGTCGGTGAAGACGGGTTCGCCGGCTTCGTTATAACCGGTGGCGAAGCGTGCGGGGTCGGCCTTGTTGGACGAGCCGAGGATCGTCCCGCCGCGTGTGATGATGTTGGAGACGTCGGCGGAGTGCAGGCGTCGGATACGGTTCTCGATCAGGCCGAGGAACCCGTCCTCGATGCCGAAGACCTCGATCTCGTGTTGATAGATGGCGGACTTGGCGACGGCGCGGATGACGGCGTTGAGGCCGGGGCAGTCCCCGCCGCCGGTCATGACGCCGATCCTTCGGATGGGTTTGGGCATAGGTCGATCCTGCTCGGCGGGGCGTGCGGGCGTCTGGGGCGTGTGTTCTGTCCTTATCGGTCGGTCGGTGACAGAGATTGAACGCCGAATGATTCCGACAGGCACGGTTGCCGTACAATTGCTGCCTTGTGTATCTTTTTAGACTTTGACCGGCCGGTCGAGAAGCCCACGAGCGTCAGGAGCCTACCCCCGAATGCTTTCTCAAACCGTCGAGTATGCCCTGCGAGCGATGGCCTGGCTTGCCCTGACGCCGGGCGAGCGCGTAGCGTCCTCGATCCTCGCGGAGAAGACGCGCGTCCCGCCGGATTATCTGGCGAAGGTGCTCCAATCGCTCGGGGAGGCCAGGCTTATCGACGGTAGGCGGGGGGTCAAGGGCGGGTACATGCTCGCCAAGCCCGCCGAGGACATACGCCTGCTCGACGTCGTCAACGCGGTCAGCCGCGACGATTCACAACTCAAGCGGATCGAGACCTGCCCGCTCGGCCTGGCCAATCACGGGCCGAACCTCTGCCCCTTGCACTCGACGATGGACCGGGCCATCGCCGCCCTGATCGAAGTCCTCGACGACAGCACGCTGGCGGACCTCGTCTGCGACCCGAAAAAGCCCAAGCCGCTCTGCGACACCGTCACGACCGCAAGGCTGACGCTCCGGCGTTCGTGATCGGCGTCAAGCGACCCGCCGCAAAGGCCGATATCCGCCACGCCGGGCGACGCCGACGCGCGCCCCCCCGGCTATCGGAGTCAGCCCGTGCCGAAAGTCACGAGAAACCGATCGCTCGCGCTCGCCGCGATGCTCCT
>CAZTEE010000285.1:0-1933 GCA_964611775.1 uncultured Phycisphaeraceae bacterium
TCCTTCTTGGGGCTGAAGCCGTAGGCGGCGAGGACGGCGGCGTCGAGGGCGGCGTGGGCGTCTTTGAGGGGATTCTTGCCGGGCAGTTCGAGCGTGCGGTAGAGGGTTACGGAGGGCTTGCCGAACTCGTCGTGGCGTACTACCTGTTTTTCGCGGTGACCTTTGGCGCGGCTGGGGGACGGGCCGAGGGGCAGGTCGATGACGCCGGCGGGCGGGTCGGGCGCGCCGTGGACGAGGGCTACATAACGTTTATCGACTTTGCGGGTTTCGAACTGGCGTCCTAGTTTCCAGTGGGCTTCGTCGTCCTTGGCGAACACGATCGCGCCGGAAGTGTCGCGGTCGAGGCGGTGGACGACACCCGGGCGGGCGTCGTCGGCGCCGACGGTCGAGAGCGCGCCGCCGCTGCCCGTGTCGTGCGCGAACCTCCAGGCGAGGGCGTTGATGAGCGTCCCGTCGCGGTGGCTTCGCGCGGGGTGGACGAGGACGCCGGGCTGTTTGTTAAGGACGATCAGGCAATCGTCCTCGTAGAGCACGTCGAGCGGTATGTCCTGCGGTGTGATGCGCAGCGGCGCGACGGGAGGGAGCACGATCTCGACAGTGTCACCCTGCCTGAGGATGGTCGAAGGCTTGGCGTCGCGAGTGTTGACGGTGACGGCGCCGGCGGCGATGAGTTTCTGAGCGCGGTTGCGGCTGAGGAACGGCGCCCGGTCGGTGACATACTGGTCGAGCCGTTTGCGGAGATCGCGAGACAGCGTGAAGGAGACCCTGCGGAGCGATTCGTCGTCGCCGGTGTCTTGATCTCCGGCGGCACGGAGGAGATCGAGATCGACCTTGCCGTCCGGGCCGAGCAGTTCCGCGCCGGGGTCGGCGTCACCGGGCACGAGTTGAGATGAGGCGCCGGGGTTCATTCGACGCCGGGCGGCGTGGTCGTCGGCTCCGCGGGCGGCGTGGTCGGGGCGTTTTCCGCAGGAGGAGCGGGATCAGGCTCGGGCTCGATCGGCGGCATGGGCGGGCCGACCTCGCCGGCGCCCTGGCGGAGGAACTCCTCGGGGGTCATAAAGCCCTCGTCGTCGGCCGGAGTTGTGTCGAGGAGTTTGGGCAGATCGTCGAACCGGGCGAAGGCGACGACGTTCGGGCGGGTTTCGAGTCTCTCAAGCCGGGCTTCGTACGCCTCGGCGAGGCCGGAGAGTTTGGCGTCGCGGGCGCGAGAGATCGCGTCACGGAGTGACGAGATCGCGGCTTCGAACTCGCCCCGGCTGGCCTGAACGGACGACACTCCGGATAGGGCGTGGAGGTGCAGATAGGCGTGCTCGGGCTTGGTGCGGAGTTCGTCGGCGACAGCTCGGTATAGGCGCTCGGCCTGATCGAGGTAGCCGGCGCGTTCGTTTTCCGATGGGCGGTCTTCCGCGGCGCCGGCGACCCCGCCTGGCTTTAGTTCCGCAGTGAACGCGAGAATGTACCGATCCGCGGCGTGGAGCCTGGCGAGCGCGGAGACCACGGGGACGCTGCGCCAATCCTCGGCGACCTGCACGAGCGCCACGGGCTGCCCCGCGACGGAGGCGGCTTCGAACTCGAGGTACGCCGAGTCGAGCCGCTGGATTTTCCGCGTTTCCAGGAAAATGAAGCCGCGATATCCCAGCGCTAGCACCAGAACGGTGATTAGGATCGGCGAACCCCAGCGTTTGAGGAAGTCGACGAGGTCGGTGTTGATGCGGGACTCTTCAAGCCCGGCGCCGGCGACGATTTCTGTGTGTCTTTTGTCCATGACGAGCGGTGATCGCGGAGATCGAAGATTCGGATTCTGCTGTACTCGGATCGGAAGTGGAAGGGTATGCGGCGGGCGATCGCGTCACAAGCGGGCGTCGTGCGGGCGGATTATTCCTCTCCGAAGCCGTCCTCGACTAGCCTGGCGAGTTCGTCGACGGCGTTTCGG
>CAZTEE010000286.1:0-1923 GCA_964611775.1 uncultured Phycisphaeraceae bacterium
GCGGTCAGGACATTCTGTTCGGCAACGGTGGCGACGACATCCTGTTGGGCGGCGAGGGTGATGATCGCCTCGAGGGCGGCGCGGGCGACGACGTGCTCGCCGGGAACCGCGGGCAGGACACGCTCATCGGAGGCGAGGGGCACGACACCGCGGACTACTCCTCGGCGACAGGCAGCGTGCGGGTCGACATCACGCTCGACGGCGAGCAGCAGAACACGCAGGCCGACGGCGTCGACACCCTCACGAGTATCGAGGGCGTCGTCGGGTCCGATTACGATGACACGTTTGCCTTTGCAGCCCCCGTCAGCGGGAGCATCTACAGCGTCGACGGCGGCGGCGGTTCGAACACCCTCGACCTCAGCGGATTCAGCAGCGACGATGTCAGCTTCGGAGAGGGGAGCCTCACCGTCACCAATGGAGACGGTGGGACCTTCGTCATCGAGTACGCCAACATCGACTCGATCGACTTCCAAGATGTCGACGCGGTCGTTGCACAGGACGGTCTTACAGGCCACGCCGTGACCGGTGATACTCTGGTCGTCGACAACGATGTGGCCATCCGCGTCGGAGTATCGGGGGGGGCTGCCGCGATCGACTACGACGCGGCGAGCAACACGTCGGACATCTCGCTCACCGGCAGCGGCGGCAGCCTGACGCTGTCAGCGCGGGGACCCGCCGACATCAACCTGAGTGTCACGGATACGACCGCGAGTATCATGAGCAGCGTGTCTCTCGGCACGGTGAGCTTCAGCGGGGATGTCTTCGGGTCGCTCGCTGTAGACGGTGACGTCGGAGCGATCGTGATCGGTGACGATCTGGACGGCGGTACCATCACCGTCTCCGGCTCCGTCGGCAGCATCACGCTCGCCGACGACATCAAGAGTGGAGGCCAGGTCCGCGTCGAGGGCGATGTCGGGTCGATTGTCGCCGCCGATCGAATCGCGAGCGGCACCGTGATCGTGATCGGAGGCGATGTGGATCGCATCGAGGCCGGTACCGCGATCGAGAGCGGGGTGCAGATCTCGGCGACCCAGGTGTCCGGTGACGTCACCATCGTCGACGGCGCCACAAGGCATTCCGAGACCGTGGACGGCGTCGGCACCATGTCCTACGACGGTGCCACGATGGTCGTGACGGAGACCGTCCCCTCGCCCGAGACCATCGGTCTGAGTGAGAGCGCGGCCGCGATTGACGGAATCCTCGTGCGGGAACCGGTCGCATACTGGCAGTTCACCGAAGCGGGAGCGGAAGACCAGATTTCGGGGGTGCACGGCGTGTACGCCGGCGACGCCGGGTTTGCGGACAGCGCGAGCCGCTCCGTGCACTTCGACGGAACCGGCGACGTGGTGACCATCCCCCACGACTCGGCCTTCGAGCTTGACTCCGGATCGATCGAGTTCAAGTTCAATCCCGATAACGCCGCGGAACGCCAAGGCCTGTTCTCAAAGGATTCAACGGGCTTCGACGATGGCGGCCATATCACGGTCTGGGTTGACGGCGGCAGGGTCAAGGTCCGGCTGCAGTCGGCGTCTCAGTCGCACACGTTGACCTCCGATCAGGTCGTCCAGAGCGGCGAGTGGACCGACGTGGCCGTGCATTTCGGTGACGGCGGCTTCAGGCTGTTCGTCAACGGCGTGCTTGCCGACAGCAGCAGCTACACCGGAGGCCTCGGCAGCAACTCGGGCGGAACCGGTAACGCCGAGCCGATCGTGCTCGGCGCGAACGCATGGAAAAGCGGGGATCTGGCGGCGAACAACCTGCAGGAGCACTTCAGCGGCCTGATCGCCGACGTCGCGATCTACGAGACTTCGAACAGCGCTCCGACCGATATCTGGTTTGAAGCGGACCACATGCGAGAGAACCACGCCGGCGAGGGGCACGACACCGCGGACTACTCCTCGGCGACAGGCAGCGTGCGGGTCG
>CAZTEE010000287.1:0-1919 GCA_964611775.1 uncultured Phycisphaeraceae bacterium
AAGCAGATCACCACCGGCGAGGGCGGCATGATCGTCACCGATGACGACAACATCGCCGACGCATGCCTCTCCATGCGCAATCAGGGACGCGCCACCGCACCGCCCACCGGGCCCGAGACTTCCGCCACTCTCGGCATGCCCTTCCTCCACGACCGTCTCGGCTACAACTACCGCCTCCCCGACATCAACGCCGCACTCGGCGTCGGACAGATGCGACGCCTCGACGACATCCTCGAGCGCCGCGACATCGTCGCCAACACCTACATGCGCCTGCTCATGGACACGCCCGACCTCGTCCTCCCGACCATCGACCGCGACACGCGCATGAGTTGGTTCGTCTTTGTTGTGCGCCTCGCGGACCGCTACACCGCCGACGAGCGCGACCGGGTCATCGCCGGACTCCGCAGGCACGACATCGGCGCCGCCGCTTACTTCCCCTGCATACACCTCCAGCCCCTATACCGCCGACGCTTCGCACACACGCCCGGCGCGTTCCCCATCGCCGAACGCATCAGCGACCGCACCGTCGCACTGCCCTTCCACACTCGGCTGACCGCACGCGAGGCCGGGCACGTCGCCGGGACGCTCAAACTCATGATCCAACGCGAGAACCTCGGCCGAGCGTGAACGCGCACACGGGGTCAGGCGGCACATTCGCTACACCCGTCCCGATCGTCACGGGCCGCGCCTGCGCGGTCTAAGCCGGGCTTGCGGTCGCGGCCGATACATGGTTCGGACCGCCGGGCCGCTCCGGCGTCGGGAGAACTGCAATGGTCGATGCGGGCGTGAGACGAGCGGGCCGGGCGTTCACACTTGTGGAACTGATGATCGTGATAACAATTATCGCGATCCTTGCGGCGGTCGTCACGCCGCTGGTCGGGAACTACATCACGGACGCGAACAAAGCCGCCGCCGAGGCAAATCTCGCCGCGGCCGAGAAGGCTGTAACTATGTATTTCAGTGAGAACGGCGTCTACCCGCCGGCGTTGACGCCGGACCTCTTCCGCACGGTGGGGACGCCGTCGATGCCGGACGGCTGGGAACTGGTTTACGACCCCGCGACCGGATCGGTCGCGCTCGCACTCGCGTCGCCTTGAACCGGCGCCGGTCGGCTGGTGTTCTCGCGGGATCGCGCACGGATGTCCGATAATGCATGTTAGGTAAAACGGGACGGGCCTCTCGCGGCGGTATGTGCGTGGTCGGCGCCGAGCTGGGCGTTGGCCGGGGTTGGGTCAGGGCCGGGGTGTCGGCGCCGGGAACCGTGCCGGGAGGTCGCCGATCGTGACGAGTTCACCCTTGCCGGGGTCGGTGCGGCGTTTGAACTCGACGGCCCCCTGCGCGAGGGCCTTGTCGCCGATGATCAGACGGGTGGGCACACCGATGAGGTCGGCGTCCTTGAACTTGACGCCCGGGCGTTCGTCGCGGTCGTCGATGAGGACGCTGAGGCCGGCGTCGGCGAGTTGTTCGGCGATGCGGATCGCGGTTTTCATGATCTCGCTGCCCGGGTCGGCGTCCATGGTTGTGATGATGAGGTCGAAGGGCGCGAGGGCGTCGGGCCAGACTATGCCGTGCTCATCGTGGCTCATCTCGACGCAGGCTTGGAGCGTTCGTGAGACGCCGATGCCGTAGCAGCCCATGATTACGGGCTTGCGCTGCTGATCGGCGTCGAGCACGGCGAAGCCCATGGCGTCGGAATATTTGGTTCCGAGTTTGAAGATGTGCCCGACCTCTACGCCGCGACCTTCGACGAGCCGGGCTTGCGGGTCGCGCGGCGAGGGGTCGCCCGCGAGCGCGTTGCGGACGTCCGCCACCTTTACATATGTGGCGTTATCCAGGACGCCGGGCATATCACGACGCCAGTTGAAGTGCTTGACGTGATGGTCAGGCTCGTCCGCGCCGGTTGCCCAGAACATAGGTTT
>CAZTEE010000288.1:0-1892 GCA_964611775.1 uncultured Phycisphaeraceae bacterium
GTTCAACGACATCTTCGGCGGGGGCGGCGGCGCCGGCCGGGGACGACCGCGCGGGCCGGCGCGCGGCTACGACCTCGAAACCGAAGTTGTCATCGACCTCGAAGATGTACTGCAAGGCGCCGAGCGCGATGTCGAGTTCACCCGCCTGGATCTCTGCGGGACGTGCGGGGGGACCGGCGCCAAGCCGGGCACGTCGCCGACGGCCTGCGCGACGTGCGCCGGGCAGGGGCGAGTCATGCAGCAGGGCCTGGGCGGGATGTTCCGTATCGCCACCATGTGCCCGCGCTGCCGGGGTCGCGGCGTGACGATCGAAGATCCGTGCGCGACGTGCCGGGGCAAGGGCAGGGTGCCCACGAAACGCTCGATCAGCGTGAAGATCCCGCCCGGTGTTCACGACGGTCAGGCGGTTCGAGTGCGCGGGGAGGGCGAGCCGCCCGCGACCGACGCCGACGGCGCAACGCCCGGCGAACGCGGCGACCTCCACGTTGTCGTGCGCGTCCGGCAACATAAGTTCCTCGAACGCGACGGCGACGATCTGCTGTTGGAACTGCCGGTCACGTATGCGCAAGGCGCGCTCGGCGCGGAGATCGACGCGCCGGGCATCGACGGGCCGGCGACGGTTAAGATCGCGCCGGGGACGCAATTCGGCGATGTCTATCGCGTGTCCGGCGCGGGCCTGCCGAACCTGAGATCGGGCCGGCGCGGCGACCTCGTGGCGATCGTCAAAGTCATCGTCCCGCGGAAAATCTCGGCGAAACAGAAGGAACTCCTCAAGCAACTCGCGGAGATTGAAGAGGCGCCCGTCGTCGGCGAAGACGGCGGGTTCTGGCGCAAACTCCGCGATCGGCTCGGCGCGTGAAAGATCATGAAGCAGTCGAAAAAAAAACGTGACGAGCAGCACGAAGAAGCCGCCGTCTCTGCGGACGAGGCCGCGTCGCTGCGCGAGCGCGTCGCGGAACTCGAGTCGGCTGTAGAGGATGCGAAGGAAGCCCGGCTGCGTTCCCTCGCCGATTTTCTGAACTATCAGAAGCGGGCGATGATCAACGAGCGCGAGGCCCGCGAGGAGGGCGCCGGGCGAGTCGTCGAGAGTTTGCTGACCGTGGCGGACTATCTCGATATGGCGCTGAAGCAGGATCCGGCGACCGTCCCGGCCAAGGCCGTGATGGACGGTGTATGGCTTATCCGCGAGGAACTGCACAAGGTATTCCTCGATCACGGCGTGACGCCGATCAATCCGAAGCCCGGTGACGCGCCAGACCCGGGCAGGCATGACGCGATGGGCCACATCGAGGCGCCGGGCGTCGGGCCGGGGCTGATCGCGCGTGTCGAGGCGCCGGGATACGGGATCGCCGGCCGCGTGCTGCGCCCGGCGAAGGTTTACATCACGCCGAACGAATCGCAAACTCCGGCGGGATCCGCCGATGAATCCGCAAGCGAGGAATGACCCATGCCGACGTATGACTACCGATGCGGCGCGTGCGCCCACGAGTTCGAGTTGTTCCAATCCATGAAGGATTCGCCGAAGCGCAAGTGCCCGGCGTGCGCGAAGAACACGCTCGAACGCCTGATCGGCACGGGCGCGGGAGTGCTGTTCAAGGGGTCCGGGTTCTACGAGACGGACTATCGCTCGGCGTCATATAAGAAAGCGGCGGACGCGGAGAAGCCCAAGGGCGCGGACGCCGGCGCCGGGAAAGACTCGGGGCCTAAGAAGGACGGGTCGGCGGCGAAGGATTCTGCGAAGGCTTCGTCGAAGCCGTTGGCGCAATCGCCGAGCAAGCCGTGCGGCCCGTCGTGCGGGTGCGCGGGTTGAACCTGGACCTGGAGCATTTTGCGTGAATATGTCCCGCGCCGGTCGTGCCACCGACTTCGGTCGCTCTGGACCGAAGTCGGTG
>CAZTEE010000289.1:0-1889 GCA_964611775.1 uncultured Phycisphaeraceae bacterium
GGCCGCCCGCGGGTCTTTTTTTATTACGATCGCCGATCAGACCGCGTTCACGGCGCCGGCGCCGAAGAACCGTCGCGGATCCGCGAGTGTGAAGACAGCCGTCTCGCCCGCGATCGCTTCGCGGATGTGCTTGGGAAGCCGGAGCATTCCGTGGAGCGATTCGCCGTCGAACATACGAAGCCCCGTGACTCCTTGAGCCCCGAGCAGCGCATCGACTGCGGCTTCGTCGGGGATCTCGATCGGTTCCGCCGAGCCGAGCACGAAGGACCACGGCGCCCCGTACGACGGCGCGAACGAGATCAATGAGCGGGTGTGCGTAAAAACAGAGCGGACGGTGCTGGCGAGGCGCGCGTGCGCCCCGACCTCGGGCGGCGAGACCGGCCCGGCTTGCAGGACAAACACGCCGCCCGGCGCGAGGGCGCGTCTGACTTTCTCAAAATATTCCTTCGTAAAGAGCGCGAAACTCGGCCCGTCTTCGATCGGGTCCGACAGATCGGAGATGATGACGTCCCAGGTCGGCGCCGCGTCATCGAGATACTTAAGGGCGTCGCCGATGACTAGTTCGGTGCGCGGATCGTCGAACGCGCCCTGGTGCATCTCGGGGAGGTGGGCCTTGCAGGCTTCGACGACTTCGCCGTCGATATCGACCATCGTCACCCGGCGTACGGATTTCCAGCGGAGGGCCTCGCGCACGGTAGCCCCCTCTCCACCGCCGAGCACGAGGACTGATTTCGGCGCGCCGTGTGCGACGCATGGCGCATGCACAAGCGGCTCGTGATAGAGGAACTCGTCCCCGGTGCACGACTGCCATTTCCCGTCGAGGACGAGGCCCTTGCCGGAGAGTCCGGACTCGACGATCTGCATGTCCTGGAAATCGGTTCGGGCGGCGGCGAGGACACGGGTCACGCCGTGAAGCCGCACGTCCCACGGGCTGATGTATTCGCTGATCCAGAGATCGGCTTTGAGGTCTGCGCCCGCCATATGTATATCCCCCTGCGCGAAAAAGGTCTGTGGTGATGTATGAGGTCGTCAGCCGGGCGCCATCGCGGCGTCGAGCGGCGCGGAGAGCGTCGGCACGTCGAGGGCGCGACTGAGAGTTTTAAGAGTGTAATGAGTGGCGCCGAGCGATTCGAGCAAGCGCAGGCAGGCCTTCTCGGGCATGGTGTGGTCGCCGCAGGTGAATACGTCGGCAGCGGCGTAGCCCGATTCCGGCCAGGTATGGATCGAGATGTGAGATTCGCTCAACAGCCCGACCGCCGTGACGCCCTGCGGGCTGAAGCGGTGCGATGTGTGGCTTAGCCAGGTGGCGCCGGCCTGTTCGGCTGCGGCGCGGAGGAGTTCTATAATCCCGTCGTGATCGTCCAGCCGGTGAGCCGGACAGCCGTAGAGCTCCAGCAGACAGTGCGTACCAATGGATGACACAGACCCAACCCCTTTCCGAGCTGAAAGCCTGCCAAAGCGCGTGAACACCGTTCCGTTGATCTGAACGAACCGGATGCGCTTTGTCGGTTTGGTGCGAGTGGGACGCCCGCGAGTCGGCGGGCCTTCGCCGGACGCGTGCGAAGGATCGGAAAGATAGACGCGCCGGGCGTGTCTTGGCAAGTGGCAATCCGTAAAATCTCGTTGATTCCGGATCGGCCTTCGGATTGAGCCGATTTTTTCGCTCTGCCGAGGCCCACACCGACCGGGGCGAGGCGCCAGAGCGGGCTTTCGCCCGCATTAATTTCAAGCGCGAAGCCCGATAGCGAACCATCACCATCCCGCACCGTGTAAGCAGATTCACCCGCGCGTGAGCCTGCACCCCAATCAGGGCCTTAAACCCCATATGTGTCTCTGAGAGAATTTATTCGCATATTAAACAGATTTTCAATGAAATGCCTTGGTGTACG
>CAZTEE010000290.1:0-1877 GCA_964611775.1 uncultured Phycisphaeraceae bacterium
CGAGCGTCGCGAGCCGGTCGGGGTACCCCGACACGCCGGGTTTCTGCATCACAGAGATGATCGCGGCGTGGAGAGATTCCACGGTCGCTGTGGGGGTAGAGGCGTCGATCGATACCTGATCGTCGCCGACCTTCGCGAGCGAGCGAGATGAAGAAAAAGGCGCCGCGGCGAGCGCAGCGACGATAGTGAGCGCGATCACCCTTGGCGTCATTACTGAGAAGGACTTGTTGCGCATGATCGGAAGCCTGTTCGGGCTACGTCGGTGTTCCCGGCCGACACGGTGTCTATGGGAGATTCCACCATGATAGCCGGACGGCGTCGTTGCCGGGGTTCGTCACTCCGCCGAACTCACCGGTACATTCGGACCGGCGGCCGCGCGGGCGGCCGCGAACGTGCGATATTTCCATATCAACCACGGAGAGACGAAAATGACCATCAGACTCGGCGACACCGCCCCGGACTTCGTTCAGGATTCGACCGCGGGCGAGATCAGATTCCATGATTGGCTCGGCGATTCGTGGGGTGTGCTGTTCTCACACCCGGCGGATTTCACGCCGGTCTGCACGACGGAACTCGGCGCCGTGGCCCGGCTCAAGCCCGAGTTTGATAAACGCGATGTGAAGGTGATCGGGCTTTCGGTTGACCCGGTCGCCGAGCACCGCGCGTGGATCGGCGACATTGAAGAGACGCAGTGCGTCGAGGTGAATTTCCCGATGCTCGCCGACGCGGACCGGAAGGTGTCGGACCTCTACGGCATGATCCACCCGAACGAGGACGGGACGGCGACGGTCCGGTCGGTGTTCGTCATCGGGCCGGATAAGAAGGTAAAACTAATGATCACCTACCCGGCCTCGACGGGTCGTAATTTCGACGAGTTGCTGAGAGTTATCGACTCACTGCAACTTACCAGCGGGTATAAACTCGCCACCCCGGCGAACTGGCGCGACGGTGAGGATTGCATCATCGTCCCGGCCGTGACGGACGAGGAGGCGCGCGAGTTGTTCCCCGCGGGCTTCCGGGCGGTCAAGCCTTATCTAAGGTACACCGCGCAGCCGACGAAGGCGAAGCGGTAAGCGCCGCGTGCGTGGCTCAGCGGCGCGGAAGTTTCACAGTCGATAACCACACCGTTGGGCGGGCCTTCGTGCCGGCTTGGTTGTGGGTGGGATGGGGTTTGAGTGATGATTGCTGCTGTTCCCGGGCAGGTGGAGGCGCCTGCACCGCCGGGCAGGCATTTGTTGACCATGCACGCGCATAGAGTGGCACGGGCGTCTCGCCCGTGGAAAATACCTTTGCGACTGCGGACTCGCCCGTTCGGGTAAAATCGGCCTTGAGCCTGCGACGGGCGCGGACGCCCGGCCCTAACGATGATTGAGCATCGCGCTCACTGCGAACTCCGTACCTATGTCAAAAAAATCCGGTCTTTCTCCCTAAGTCGCTGACGTGCCTGCGCGGCTATACACGCGCAAACTTTGTGCGCGACTCGCTCGCCGGGCTGACGGTGGGGATCGTGGCGATCCCGCTGTCGCTGGCGTTCGGGATAGCGTCGATCCCCGAGGACGTGGCGAGTTCGGCGGGGCTGTCGCCGCCGGCGATCGGGTTCACGACGGGAGTCATCGGCGGATTTATTATATCGGCGCTGGGCGGGTCACGCGTGAACGTCGGCGGTCCCACAGGCGCCTTTATAGGGATCGTCTATCTCATCGCGGCTGAACATGGGTGGGACGGTCTGGTCCTCGCGACGATGCTCGCCGGGGTGTTCCTCATCATCATGGGGCTGGTCAAGCTCGGCGGGATGATCAAGTTCATCCCATACCCAGTGACGACCGGCTTCACCAGCGGGATCGCCGTCGTCATCGCGATCGGGCAGATCCGAGACC
>CAZTEE010000291.1:0-1866 GCA_964611775.1 uncultured Phycisphaeraceae bacterium
CCCCTCCCGGCGGAGTAGTGTCCGGGCGTCATGACACGAAACCGAATCTTCCCGGCATTGCTCGGCGTGATCGCGACGGCGGCGTTCGCCGTGCCGGCGCTTGCACAAAACCGGGCGGCGCCCCCGACACCGCCAGCGTCGGACCCGCCGGGAGCGGTGGTCTACCTCTACTACGCGATTATCATTCTGCTCGGCGGGGCGACGATCGCCGTCAGCGTCATGCCCGGCAAGCGTAGCCATCAGGACTGAACCGCTGATCCCCGCGACCGGCGCGAACCCCCGACCGGCACGCCGCGAACAACACACCGCCGGCGACGTTGAGTACGCCGACGCCCCCACTCCTGGAGCCTCACGCCATGTCCAGAAGGCAGTTCCGAGCGCTGATAGCGCTGAACGCATTGCTTCTCGCGGTGCTCGCCGCGGTCAGCCTCGCCCCGGCCGCCGGAGCCCAGGCAGCCCGGGCCCGAGGCTCGTACACAATGGTCGGCGGGCAGATCCAGGGACGTGAAGAGGCGGCGATCTTCATCATCGACGCCACGAATCAGGAACTCGTCGCGCTCTCGTGGGACCGCGGTCGCAACGGACTGACCCCGCTGGGCTTCCGCAACATCTCCGAGGACGCGCGCCGGCCGGCCGGGGGTGGACGATGAGCAACCCGGCGAATGAATCCCGTCGGGTAGCGCCGGGCGTCGCGGTCCTGTGGGCCTCGGCGTTCGTGATCCTCGCGATGACCCTGGCGCAGGCTTCCCGGCTCGGGGCGCCGGCCTACGCTCGCGATGTCTCGACCGTCGGCGACTTCACGATCCTCACCGCCGCCGCCGGCAACAACGAGGACATCCTCCTCGCTCTGGATCCGCGCTCGGACCGCGTGCTGGTATACGGCATCGTCCGCGGCCAGAGCCTCGATTTCCGCGGCTCATACGCCCTCTCGGAACTCTTCCAGTCCGGTCGCGGCGGCGGGCAGGGGCAGCAGCCGCGCCGATCGCGCTGAACAGACCGAATGCTCCCACGCTTTTGCGACCACGCCCGGGGATTACACCTCCGGGCATTTGTGCGTAGACTGTTCCCGCTCGCACATTCGCGTCTGAACCCCGCGCGGCCGGTCGGACGCCGCGCGGGAGCATACAAGCCGGTCCGGCGACAACCCGATCCCGTTAACCCACGCCGGGCGAACGCGGTCGGGGCGCGCGACGCGAGCGAACACGTTATGTCTATCTTTCCACTCGATCAGTTCGAGAAGGATCTCCACCTCGCCGAGGAGGAGCAGGCCCTCTACGAGAAACTCAGCGTCCCCAAGACCGTCGTCGTCCGTTTCGGCGTCATGCGTCTGATCGGCGAGTTCCCCTACGGCGGGAACGTCACGCCCGGCTGCGGGTCCAAACTCGTCGTCCGCACTTATCGCGGCCTCGAGATCGGCGAGATGCTCACCAGCACCTGCCCGAACTCCGGCTGCGGCAAGAGCGTTTCCCGCCAGGAGATGCTCGAATACATCGAGAACTCGGGCGGGCGCGACTACCCGTTCTTCACCGACGGCCGGGCCCTCCGCGTCGCGACCCTCGATGACATGACCCGCCAGCAGCAGATCGAGTCGGCCCGCCCGGAACTCGTCAAGGCCGCCCGCGCCCGCGTCGCCGAACTCCGCCTGCCCATGAAGATCATCGAGGCCGACCCGATCCTCGGCGAGGAACGCCTGACCTTCTATTTCACCGCCGAGGAACGCGTCGACTTCCGCGAACTCGCCGCGAGACTCGCCGAGGACCACCACGCGCGGATCGACCTCCGGCAGGTCGGCGCCCGCGACGAGGCCCGCCTGATCGCCGACTACGAGCGCTGCGGCCAGCACTGCTGCTGCAAGCAGTTCCTCAA
>CAZTEE010000292.1:0-434 GCA_964611775.1 uncultured Phycisphaeraceae bacterium
CGGCGCCAACCTGCGCATCGTCGGGGACAGGCTGGTGATCGACGTCGACGGCGATGGCGTGGCCGACGCCAGCATGGCGGTGCTCAGCGGCTATTCAGGTCCCGTGACATCCGTCGGCGGCCCCGCCGGCGGACTGGAGCCGCCCGATGTCGCAACAACCGCCGAGATCGTCCTCGCAAGCCCCGGTCGCTTCGTCGCCGGCGACCAGAGCACGCTGTTTCGCGGGTCGGACGACAACAACACGCTGATAGCCCTCAGCCCCTTGGGCAACCGTGTCGAGACGGGCGGAGGCAACAACCGCGTCCTGACCGGCGCCGGCGACGACGTTGTCATCGGCGGCCCGGGCGACGATGTGGTGCTGGCCGGTCGCGGTGGAGACAACTTCATCGACCTGCGCAACGGATCCCCGAAGCGGGTCCGGGCCGAGGTGATCG
>CAZTEE010000292.1:444-1350 GCA_964611775.1 uncultured Phycisphaeraceae bacterium
TTCCGTCAGGTCCGGGGATGGCGACGACACGATCCTCGGCGGCGCAGGCGCCGACGTGATCCGTTCGGGCAGGGGCGCCGACACGGTGGAGGGCGGCGGCGGCGACGACCGGCTGTTCAACCTGCGGGGCGACAGCGTGCTGCGGGGCGGCGAGGGCGACGATGTCATCCTCGGTGGCATCGGCGACACGATTATCGAAGGCGGGCCGGGAAATGACCGCATCGTCGCGGGTCCCGGGCGCGACACGATCGTCTTCCGCTCAGGCTTCGGCGAGGATCGCATTCTCGACTTCCGGTCGCTCTCCGACAAGCTGGACTTCCGCAGCCACGACGATGTCGCCAGCCTGGCCGATCTGACGATCCGCAGAATCGGCAGCAACACGGTCATCGACGACGGGGTCGGCGGACGCGTCATTCTCGCGGGCGTGGACGCGGTCCGTGACGCGGACTTCCTGTTCTGAAGCATCCGCAGGGCAGTTCCGGGCGGGTGCGTCAGGAAGCGCGGTCCGCCGGCTCGGGCCTTTGTGGATCGCAGTCTGGCGCCCCGCGGTCGTGCCGGACGTCTTCGTCCGCCCCGGCGGATGCGCGCCGATCTGTCTTCGGCCAGATCGGTCTGGTTACGCACTGAACGGGTCACTCGATCGCGCTCGCATGCTCTGGTGAAAAGGATCGGTAAATGCTTGCGAAGCACTGACCGCCAATGAAGCGCTCTCGTTGGGGAGCGCGGCGGTCACTACATGCGCGGCGCCCCTTGCAGCGAGGGGCGCGGCGGTAGGGGTGTCGCTCTGGCCGACTGGATGGCGCGCCTCAGGTCCGGCGCCGCCTCGCGCAACAGATCGTCAATCTCGTCGCGCCCGTCTCTCAGAGGTCGGTCGGCGCTTTCAGCGGTTTGGTGGATGCGGGCCCG
>CAZTEE010000292.1:1360-1850 GCA_964611775.1 uncultured Phycisphaeraceae bacterium
GGATGTTCGCGACCGAGACCGTGACCGCATGACCCCACCCGTCCTCCTGGTCGACGACGACGACCGATTCCGCGAGCGACTCGCCCGGGCCCGCTGCCAGGTCGCCTTGTCGATCATCACGCGCGCCCGCTCCAGATCGGGGTCGAACGGGTCGCCGCGCAGCCTCGCCTCATACCGGTCGGTCCGGACCTCCCAACCCTCTTCGGCGGCGAGGAGGCCGGATTTAAGTCCGATCCAGTCGGTTTGCGCCCATGCCGGCCGACCGTCGGGCCAGAGCGGGGAGCGGGGGAGCGATGCCGGCGTCTCGCGGCCGGGGACAGCGGCGGCCCCGCCGCGTCGCGCTTCGCCATGCGCATCCCTCGTCGCCGCCAGCTTCTCACGCGTTGGGCGCTGCGTCAGCGGGCAGATCGCGCACGTGCCCGAGGAGGCGCGGCGCCGCAGTCAGGCCCCGATCACACCCCGCGCCCACAGCGCGGTCCGGGCGGCGACT
>CAZTEE010000293.1:0-1839 GCA_964611775.1 uncultured Phycisphaeraceae bacterium
GGACATCAACCTCACCGGCTTCCGCGTCACTCCCGGCGCCATGAACGATGTCGACGCCACCTCCGTCGGCGGCATCGTGATCGAGCAGTTCCGCTTCGTCGAGGGCGACTTCAACTTCGACGGCGTCGCCGATCTCGAAGACTTCAAGCTCATCCGCGATATGGTCGGCGCCTCCCTGGACGACACAGAGCCCACGCTCTGCGAAGACGGCGTGACCATGGTCGACGCCTATGTCTATCAGGGCGCCGCGTTCCAGTCGCTGCTCGCCATGATCTGCATGGACGAGACAGACGGCGACGCCACCACCGTCACCCAGGCGGATGTCGACGCCCACCGCGTCCTGCTCGGCTTCGGCAAGTCTCCGGATCAGAACGGCGACGGCTTCATCACCTCCGCCGATCTCGGCATCCTGCTGGGCTTCTGGGGCTCGGACAACCCCATCGCGGACGTCACCAACTCCGGCGCCGTCGGCGCGGGCGATCTCGCCTCGATCCTCGGCGCCTGGGGCGAACTGCCATAATCATGGCCTGCTGATTCCTCGACACAACCTCACGATCGCAGTCAAACAGGGCTGCGGCCGATTCAGACGACTCAATCGTCAACGAATCGGCCGCAGCCTTGTCCATTGGATCTGAGTCTGCGTTGCTCCGCAGTCGCCCCGGCCAGACCGGTGCGTATCCGCCGCGTCGTCCCACCGGCGCCAGCACGCTGATCTCGGCGCTAGAGCGTCACGAGGAGCCGGACCCCGTCGAGGAGCTCGGGATGCAATCGTCGCATCCCGCGTCGAGACACTTTCGCGGTCTTCGCGCTTGCCACCCGGGCGTGTAGCATGGTCGACGATCGGAGCGGCCCATGAGTGAGGATGAGTCCAAGCAAGCATCCGGAGCGCGGGGTTCCGCGGGGCGTGATCCCGGCGATGGGGACGGTGATGTGACACGGCTGCTGGCCGAGTCGGCCGAAGGGAGCGAGGAGGCGCGGGACCGGCTCGTGCAGATGGTGTACGCCGAGCTTCGCGCGATCGCGCGGGTTCAGATGGCAGGCGAGCGAGCGGGGCACACGCTCGGCGCGACGGCGCTCGTGAGCGAGGCGTATCTCAAGTTGTTCCGACCGGCCGAGGGGCCGGGCGGGGCCGCGGGCGGTGAGGACGGGAGCGGGGATGCGTGGGGAGACGGGTGGTCGGATCGGCGCGCGTTCTATGCCGCAGCGGCGACGGCGATGCGTCGCGTGCTGATCGATCATGCCCGGTCCCGCCTGGCTGAGAAGCGCGGGGGCCGGTCGAGGCGTCCGTCGGCGGGTTTCGATGTTGACGCTGTCGCGGCGGCCCGGGCGCTGAATCCGTCGGAGTTTCTGTCACTCGACGAGGCGATGCTGCGCCTAGAGGAGGTAGACGGTCGCGCCGCACAGGTGACGCGGCTGCGGTTCTACGCCGGGCTGAGCGTCGAGGCCGCGGCGGAGTTGATGGGTGTGTCGAAGCGTACGGCGATCCGTGACTGGAACTTCGCGCGCGCCTGGCTGCATGATCAGCTGAGCGAGGAAGGGACGGATTGAGCGTCGTCGGACGAGAGCATCGTGTCGAGCCGGGCGACGGGGAGGGATGGGCCCGCGCCAAGGATCTGTTCTGCGCGCTGTGTGAGGCGACTGCGGAGGAGCGTTCGGGAGTGCTCTCGGCGTACGCGCCGGACGACCCGGTGCGTGTCGCCGCGGAGCGGCTGCTGCGTTCGCTCGAGGGGGCGACAGGGTTCCTTGATGAGCCGAACGGGGGCATGCCGCCGGGGGTGGAGGCGAATGCGAGCGAGGGATTGCCGGCGCGGATCGGGCCGTACACGCCGGTGGAGCAGC
>CAZTEE010000294.1:0-375 GCA_964611775.1 uncultured Phycisphaeraceae bacterium
GGTCGCCCAGCAACGCCGCCTCCGAATCGATCTCAACGGTGTCGCCCGCGACCCGACCGAACACCGCCGCCTCATTCTTGATCTCCACCGAAGCCAGCGGCGCGTGCACGACGCCCGCCACCAGCGCACGGTTCTGCACCACCACGCTCTGAGGATCGCCCCCGGCGTGGACCATGTAGAAGCGGAATCGGTCGGGGTTCACATACGTCACGTCATCGTCGTCGTCCCACTCGCGATCTTCTTCCCGCGCCAGCTCCCGGTCGAACCCGACCGTCGCGTCGTCGATCAACAGATTGTTCCGCACGAAGAACGTCACCTTGCTCTCGGCGTCGGCGGGTTCGATCGCGGACCGGTTCTTGATCTCCAGATCGCCGG
>CAZTEE010000294.1:385-1828 GCA_964611775.1 uncultured Phycisphaeraceae bacterium
CGCGCACGCGGACCTCGCCGCGGATCACGATCGTCGAGCCGCTATCTACGGTCAGATCCCGAACGGAGAAGATCGGGCCGTGCTCGTCTGTGATCGTCAGCGTGCCGCCGTTGATGACACGGATAACGCTGTTGAAGTGTGCCGGAGGGAACGTCGCTGCCGTCCCGTCGATGGTCACGTCGTTGGTCAATACCGGCAGCGCGTCAAACTCGTCCGGCGAGTGCTTGGCGAGCGCGGGGACGGCCAGCGGCAGGACGGCGCCGCCGGTGTAGCGGCCGCTGTTCAAGTACACGACCAGGCTCTGGTTCGCACCGTCGGGCAGATATAGCGCGGCACGCGCGATCGTCGCGTCCGGGTGCACGCCCATCGCAGAGTTCGAAGTGAACCCCACCCCGATCTTCGCGGGCAACGACCCTTGATACTCGGGGCTTTGTTCCCACACCGCGATCGTGTCAGAATTGCCGACGCTCAGCCCGCTGCGGGCGAACACAGCAAACTCCGACAGAGTCAGGTCGAGCGCGTCCTCCGGCGTTGAGACCGGGAACGTCCGCACGATCCGCCGCACGCGTTCCTCTACGCCGCCGGCGACGGCCCGCGCGATGATGATGAACTCGCGGTCGTCCGCGGTCGGCAGCTCGCCGTCGAGATTGCGGACCATCACGCCCGCCGTCCCGCCCGCGATCGGCTTATTCACGAACAGCACGCCGTCGGCGATCGCGCCGCGCCAGTCGAGATCTGTCTGGAACACCGCAGCGGCGAGGTCCGCCGCGGCGTGAGCGCTCCACATCGCCGCGGTCGCGCTCCGCGCGTTCTCGCCCAGACCCTGCGAAGAGTTACGCGACGACATGAACGTCGTCGAAAGCACAACCCCCGTCCCGAGCGCGACGATCACCAGCAGCATCGCTACCCCCCGCTCGCGGGCGGGCGCGGTCCGGCGTTTCTTCGTTGCGTTATTGCGACGCGTAGTCATGGCCAGGCCTCCGGTTCGAGTGTCAGAACGTCGGGATAGTGTGGTTCGCCAGCCCGACGGCGACATAGATCGGGCATGATTCACCGGCTTCACTTGTGACCGTCACGGACAGACGCACGTTCCGCGCCTGCCCGAGCGTCGCCGCGTCGTAGGCTAAGTCGAAGGACGTGACCGTCTCGACGATCGTGTCGAGCCGGGTCATCCCCGCCTGCCGCTGCGCCAGCATCTCGGCGAAGAAGTCCGCGTCCGCGGGGATCGCGACGTTCGCCGCCTCCTTCATCGTCGGGGTCCAGTTGTCGGGGAAATAGACGCGCTCGACCGCGATCGTCCCCGCCGCCGCGTCGTACCACAGCACCCGCAGCTCGAGGAGGTTGATCGTCTCGCCCGGCGTGTAGTCGTGCAGCCAGAGCGCCACGCCGCGCGCCGGGTCGTAAGCCAGCACATTCAGCGCCGGCTCGAAGTATGCCCGCAGC
>CAZTEE010000295.1:0-263 GCA_964611775.1 uncultured Phycisphaeraceae bacterium
TGGTGGTGGTGGGGGCATCGACGGCCTCGGCATCCTGACCGATGGTGGACTCGGCGAACCCGACTTCAACTAGAGCAATCGGCGTGATCCCGTTCACTGGAGTCCTCGGCGGTGTGACGTGCCACCGAGTTCGGTCCTCCGAACTCGGTGCTGGATGCCCGACGCGCGGGATCGAGGATGAGCCGTCCGCGCGGGGCGCCGGCTTCGTCGCCGAGCCGCCGAAGTCGGTGGCACGGCTCAAGCAGGATTCGATGACGCGAGCC
>CAZTEE010000295.1:273-1820 GCA_964611775.1 uncultured Phycisphaeraceae bacterium
CGGCATCCTGACCGATGGTGGACTCGGCGAACCCGACTTCAACTAACCAACATCGGCGCTCCGAACATGCGTCCAGCACGACTCCAACACGCCTTCACGCTCATCGAGTTGATGATCGCGGTGGCGATCCTCGCGGTGGCGGTGGGGTTGATCATCCCGTCGCTCGGGCCGAACGACCGATCGCGTCTGCTCGCGGCGGCGAACCTGATCGCGTCGGAGATCGAGCTGGCGCAGTCGCTCTCGATCGCCACGCCGGAGGACCGTGCGATCGTGAAGTTCGATCTGGCGGCGCCCGAGGGCGTGACGTGGTGGATCGCGCGGGCGTCGTCGCCGGACACGCCGATCAACCGCCCGTACTCGACCACGCTGCATATTACGACGCTGGGCCTCGGGGACGCGGCGGACCTCGGCGGGATCGCGGTGACGCTGATAGGCGCCGCCGACACGATCGGGTTCGAGGAGTTCGGCCGGCCCGATCCGGCGGCGGAGATCCGCGTGCGCCTGACGAACCCCGCGGGGACGGTGGATCTGGTGCTGTCGGAATCGACCGGCTTCCTGACGATGCAGGATCAGTGACGCCGGGCCCCGGCTCGGGGGCATCGAAGATGCGCGGTACCATGCCCGACGCCATGGCGAACCGCCGGCATCACTACGAGCGGGCGTTCGAGGCGTACCTCCGCGCCCGCCGGATCCCCTACGTCTCGGTTGACGAGGCGAAGAAGGCATTGCTGCCCGACGGCGCGCCGCTCGCTGCGACGGACGACGCGGGCGAGCCGCGATCGCTCAAGTCGTTCGACTTCGTGGTCTACGGCGAGGGTGAGAACCACCTCATCGACGTGAAAGGCCGACGCGCCCCGAGCCGACGCCGGGCCAACACGACGGCCCGGCTCGAATCGTGGGTCACCGCCGAGGACGTCCGCTCGATGCGCGTCTGGCAGGAACTTTTCGGAACGGGATTCCGGGCGGGGTTCGTGTTTGTTTACTGGTGCCCGGAGCAGCCGCCGGACGCTCTATATCAGGAACTGATCGAGCACCGCGGGCGTTGGTACGCGCTGCGGGCGGTGACGCTCGACGAGTACGAGGCTTCCATGCGCGTGCGGAGCCAGCGCTGGGGGACCGTCCACCTGCCCGCGGCGACGTTCGAGCGCATCAGCCGCCCGTTCTGCGGCCGAAACCCCGGCGAACCCGTCACACCCGTGCGAGCGGATTAGAACATCTTGCGCGATCTGGTTCTGTCTGGCATGATGCGCCCGAGGCTAGGAGGCCGGGCCATGCGGATCCCGATCGAGATGCGGAAGCAGATGCTCGCGGCGGTCGAGCGGGGCGAGACGGTGCAGCGGGTCGCGCGCCGGGCTGACGCCGGCCGCGGGCCGGGCGTTCCTGGCCGTCACGACCCGGGAGTGCGCCAACTACATCCGAGCGGCCGGGCGCGGAACATATAAATCCAAGATGCTCAAGTCGATCTCTACGCCGGGTTCGTTGTAGTGTCTGTGTGGATGATCTCGGTCGAAGGAAATGCGCGGCGCGCGGCGCCTTGGATCGTCGCG
>CAZTEE010000296.1:0-1806 GCA_964611775.1 uncultured Phycisphaeraceae bacterium
TAGAACGTCACGCGGCGACCGGCCGGGATGGTCGTGCCGGTGGGGATCGTCTCAGGGTCAAAATCAAGAATCAGTTGATCCGTCCCGTTGTCGATGCGGACTTCGTAACCGGTGAGGTCGAGGGGTTCAGTCCAGGGGTTGCCGAGTTCGACGGCGAAGAACGAGCCGAGCAGGTCGCGCGGGTCCGACGGGTCGAGCAGATCGTCGAGCGGATCGACAGCGTCGTTTTGCACGGCGTTCGCGTTCGCATAGAAGACGGCGGAATAGGCCTGGACGAGGAACGGCTGGCGGTCGAGGCCGACGAGTGTTACGCCGTTCTGGGGTTCGCCGAGGAGTGCTTCGTGGAGGGCGGCCGTATCAGGGGCGGGCTGGCCCGCGAAGAAGTTGTCGTTGGAATCGGAGTTGATGTCGCCGTGGGGGAAGCGGACGCCGAGGGGGATGACGCCGCTTGTGCTGAGGTCGATTTGAAGAGCGGTGTTCTGGGCGAGGAAGAAGTCGAGATCGGGCTGGTTGAAGAGGCGGACAATCGTGGGGTTTTCGTTGGTCGCGGTCGAGGTGTCGGCGAGAGTTTCGCTGTCGATAGCGTCGGTGAGGTTGACGGCGAGGGAGGCGGCGGTGAGGAGGGCGTAGGCTGCGCCGATTTCGTCTGGGCTGCCGGCGGTGCTGGGATTGAGGCCGTAGCGTGCGGCGACTTCGGTCGCGGGGCCGTTGGGCCCCCCGCCGTAATGCAGGTCGGCGTTGCGCGCGAGCGTCGCGTAGGTCGCCGGGTCGATCTGGTCCAGCGGCGCCATGAGGGGGCGATTGGTGGCGAAGGGGGCGATGGCCCAGACGAGGGCTTCGTACGCCTCGCGGAGGGGGTCGCGGATGCTGGCGGCTGTGACGCTGAGACTGGGCGTGGTGAAGCGGTTGAGATCGACCTTGCGTGTGCTGAACTGCTGCGCGAAGCGTGGCGCCGGGTTGAGCACGGGTACGGGTCCGATGCCGCCGGAGCCGGAGACGGTTGTGAGGTAGCGGCGGATGTCCTTGCGGAGCCGCTCGAGTTTCATGTTGTTGGTGTACGAGCCGGGGCTTGTTTCGAGGGCGAAGGAGTTGCTGAATGTGCGTGGCGAGTCTGTGAGGTTGTCGAACTCCTTGCTGCGGAGGAGGCCGAGGCCGGGGTTGTTTGTGTTGGTGTAGTCGGGGCCGGTGCCGGGGAGGAAGCCGTTGATTTCGGGGTTGACGGGGATGGGGCCGTCGAGCCGTTGTTCGAGGCGTGAGATTACGCCGAGGTGGTTGAAGCCGAAGTATGTTCGGAGGTCGATCTCGTCGCGGATGGGGTAGGGGCGTGCGGCGGTGGCGAGGGCGCCGCGGCCGAAGGAACCGGCGTAGCGCCAATAGGCGGCGCGTTCGGTGCGAGTAAGGGTTAGTGGGTTGGTTGTTGGCTGGCCGTTGTAGACGCCGCCGCCCGGCCAGTCGGGTGTTTCTGCGGTGTTGAGGAAAGAAGTGTTGCGTTCGTTGAGGCGGAGGCGGTTGTTGTCGCCGTCGTTGAGGCGGTCGATCTGTTCGAGCGCGTCGGCGATGCGGAGGCCTTCGTCGAGGTGGAATTTCCACGCGCCGGCGCCGTCGCTACGGCTGAATTGATCCCGTTCGACACCGCCGCGGGCGATGTCGGGGTGCTGCGAGGGGACCGGGGCGCCGGTGTTGGGGTCGATGATCTGGGCGTTCGGCAGTTGCGAGGCGAGGAGGCGGAAGAGATCGATGTCGGCGGGCGTTCGGCCGTCGCCGATGGTGTCCAGGTCGGGGTTGGCGTAATCGTTGACGAAGTGG
>CAZTEE010000297.1:0-1797 GCA_964611775.1 uncultured Phycisphaeraceae bacterium
GCGTTGACCATCTTGGCGCCTGCGCGGATGATCCCGCCCTGCTCGCTGTCGCGTCCGACCATGAACCCGCTGGTATCGTGGACGAAGACGATGGGCAGCCGCCGCTGGTTGCAGTCCATGATGAACCGCGCGGCTTTGTCCGCCGAGTCGTCGTAGATCACGCCGGGCATGTTGACGCTCGCGGATGGGCCGGCCTTGCCGCCGGGCAACTTGCGCTGCGTGAGTTTGCGCTGATTGGCGATTATGCCGCACGATCGCCCGCCGATCCTCGCGTACGCGCAGACGAGCGAGCGGCCGTATTCCGCCTTGTATTCGTTCCACGAGCCGGCGTCGACGACGCACGACAGCAGTTCGATCGTGTCGTACTGCTCGGTCGCCGAGGCTTTGAATATGGAATAGACATCGCCGGGGTCGCGCGCCTGCGCCGCGGCGTCGTGCGGCGGCGCGTCCACGGGCGCGACTCGCTCCTGCGCATCCATCAATGAACGAAGCCGGGCTATGCAGGATTCGTCGTCCGGCTCGCGGAAGTCGATGGTGCCCGAGATCTCGGCGTGCATCTGCGCGCCGCCGAGGTCTTCGTTGCCGACATCCTGCCCGATCGCGGCGCGGACCAGCGCCGGCCCGGCGAGGTACAGCCCGCTGCCCTCGGTCATAAGAAGCGTGTCGCAGAGCACCGGCAGGTAGCCGCCGCCGGCGACACAGAAACCCATGATCGCGGCGATCTGCGGGATGCCCATAGCGCTGAAGACCGCGTTGTTGCGGAAGATCCGGCCGAAATCATCGGTGTCCGGGAACACGTCCTCCTGCAAGGGCAGGAACACGCCCGCGGAATCGACCAGGTAGATCAGCGGGAGGCGAGCCATCTCGGCGATGCGCTGTGCGCGGATGATCTTCTTGCAAGTCATCGGGAAGAACGCGCCGGCTTTCACGGTGGCGTCGTTGGCGATGATCATGCTGAGCCGGCCGGAGACGGGCGCGACGCCGGTGACGACACCCGCGCCGGGCGCCCCGCCGAACTCGCTGTACATCCCGTGCGCCGCCCATAAACCAATCTCGACGAACCCGCCCGGCCAGCGGTCGGTCGGCGGGTCGATGAGCCGTTCGACGCGCTCGCGCGCGGTGAGCCGGCCCGCGGCGTGCTGCCGTTCGATTGCTTTGTGCCCGCCGCCCTGACGGATCTCCGCCTCGAGCCGGCGGAACTCCTCGGCGGCCTCGCGCAGGGGATTTATGGTGGTTTCAGGCTTCGCGGAAGTCGTGCTCATGATCCGTCCTGATCGAGTTATTTCTTATCAAAGAAGCCCACGGATCATATCCGTGGGCTTTATTCGCTCACACATCCAGCGACGGGCGTGACGCCGGTCCAACGTGCCACGACGGGCGGGACGCCCGTCCCACCCGCTGACGCGTCACCCGTTCCACGTCAGCCCGCTCGGCCCGGTGTAGCGCGACAGCGGACGGATCAGGCGGTTATCCGCGTGCTGCTCCATGATGTGGGCGCACCAGCCGGTGATCCGCGACGCCACGAAGATCGGCGTGTACTGCGGCACGGGGATGCCCATCGCGTAATACGTCATCCCGCAGGGGAAATCTACATTCGGGAAAATCTTCTTCTCGCGGTCCATGATCGCCTGCACACGCTCGCCGATCTCGAACCACTTGAGCGGCTCGCCGCCTCTCTTCTCGGCGTAGGCGCGTCCGAGGGCGTGGAGGATCGACGCGCGGTGGTCGCCGGACTTATAAACCCGGTGGCCGAAGCCCATGATCTTGCGCTTTGTGGCGAACGCGTTCTTCATAAAC
>CAZTEE010000298.1:0-1777 GCA_964611775.1 uncultured Phycisphaeraceae bacterium
GATTGCGCATTGTCGAAGATGATTTTAACGATGCGATCGCTCGGTTGGTCCGCGCGGCGAAACATCAGGTCACGATCGCCGCGCCTTACATAACCTCGGCGGGCGCAGATCGAATCAGCAGGTCGGCGCCGAGCGCGTTCCGCAAGATCGGCGCCGTTCGAGTTCTTACGGATCTATCGCCCGACCGCATCGGATCAGGCTCGATCGAACCGGACGCCGTCAGAAACCTCACGACGCTGAGCCACAGCGGGGAAGTTTCTCACCTGCCGCGTCTGCACGCGAAGGTGTACATCGCGGACGATTCACAGGCGATTGTCACCTCCGCGAACCTGACTCACGGCGGGTTCGCAGCAAATCACGAGTTCGGCGTCTGCATAACCGACCCACCTCTCGTCGCATCGATCAGGTCGCGTGTAGATCGACTGTTCAGCCTGGGGGCGCCGATTTCAAAGCCGCATCTGGAACGCCTGTGCGACGCCGCCGGCCCGCTTCGTGACGCACGGCGCGAGATCGATCACGCATGCACTAAGCAACTGCCCCGGGGTATACTCCGTCTGATCCGCGTCGAGTCGGACGAGCTCATCAGTGCCAAACTCGCCGGCGGCGCGATGCACACTGTCTTCGAACGCACCATCGCGTATCTGCTCGAATCCCGAGGCCCCATGCGGACGACCGACCTCCATACCGCGGTCCAGATCATGCACCCCGATCTCTGCGACGACAGCGTCGATCGCGTCATCGACGGGGTGCGATTCGGCAAGAAGTGGAAGCACGCCGTCCGAACCGCCCAGCAGTCCCTGAAAAAGAAAGGCTTGACCGAGCGAGAACGGAATGGCCTGTGGCGCTGGCTGGGGTGACGGCCAACACCCTATGGAGTATTCCGATCCACCCGCAACGCCGACGGCGCCGCCAGGCGGTCGAAAATGGCTCTTGACTTGGAACGGCTCGACCGCGAGATTGTTCATACTGTGACGTTCTAACTATGAGGAGGCCCGCCATGCCGCTTTCCCGCGACCTTCCCCGTCCGATCGGCGTCCCGGCCCGTGTGCGATTCGCGATCGGATCTTCCGGTGTCATGATCCTCCTCTCCGCAGCCGCGGCGCCTGTCATCGCTCAGCCCGGGACGCCCGTCGCGGCCCCATCGGCGCCGCAGGCCGTGCCGTTCCCGCATCCGGTTATTACAGAAGTCTTCTTTCATGTCCCTCAGGACACCGAGGGAGATCCGTCGGGCGACGGCGTGCGCGACGCCGTCGGCGACGAGTTCATCGAGATCGCCAACCCGCACGATCGCAAGATCGACATCACGGGCTACACAATAACCGACCGCGACGCCTCTATTACATTCACCTTCCCTAAACTATCGCTGGAGCCGGGCGAGATTGCCGTGCTCTTCAACGGGTACAACACCGAGATCGTCGGCCCTGTCGGCGGGGCGACCTCCGCGGCCGGTTCACGCAACCCGCACTTCAACAACGCCTGGGTATTCAACCTCGGCAACGCCAAGCGCACCGTCGCCCTCAACAATCAGCGCGACCGCGTCGTCCTCTCGACGCCCGACGGCATGCCGATCGACATGGTCATCTGGGGCGAGACGGATCTCCGCGATTACATCTCCCAGCCTCGAATCGCGTATGTGAAATCGTCGCCGGGCGCCAGCGTCCAGCGCGTCGGCCCGTTCGGCGAACTCATGCTCCACACGCAGATCGACGGCGCCCTCTTCAGCCCGGGCTGGATCCCCGACCGCGTCACGATCACCAGAGCCGACGGGGACTGAACA
>CAZTEE010000299.1:0-1774 GCA_964611775.1 uncultured Phycisphaeraceae bacterium
GTAGCCCGGGGACTGGGAGTAGTTGGTGCACCCCCGGGACGTGACGGCGCGGGACACCCGCCCGCCGGCGCGCGGCCGCAGAGCCCGGTCATATTCGTCTTGACGCCCGATTCATCGAGGAAAACGAAGTGTTGCGGACGGGCGAAGCGGCCCGCCCCGCTTGACCGCCTTGACCATACACCGACGCATCTCGACGGGTGTCCACATGCCTCGGCCTCCTCGCTCACCCCGCGGCATCACAGCCGGAATAATAAGTCCGAAATTGCTCAAGTGTGATATTGCATTTGTTGACTGGGGTCTAACGCGCATCCTTCGATTCATAAGTAAAACATCTGAGATTGCTGATATGTATGCGTAGACTAATGATGACGCTGGGCAACGACTCTGGCGCCGACGGGGCGAGCGGGTTCGACGGCGTGCGCGACATCGTCGTCCACGCGGGCGTCCGCGACGACGCGGGCGAAACAATCGGCACGCGCGGCTACGTGTTCAGCGGCGCCGACGGATCGTTCCTGTTCACATTCACCGCCGGCGACACGGCGGACGAGCCGGGACCGCCCTGCTGTCGCGGCGAGGGCGCCCGGCGCCCGGTCGGGCCGCTACTCTATGGGCGCCATGGCACACCAGACCTCATCGGACCCGAATGTCTTTATTCTCCCCGACCTCGGCGAAGGCGTCCACGAAGCCGAGCTCATCGCGTGGAAGGTCAAGCCCGGCGACTCGGTCGACGAACATCAGACTGTCGCGGAAATGGAGACGGACAAAGCCCTTGTCGAAGTCCCCAGCCCCCGGGCGGGCGTGATCGAAACCCTCCACGGCAAGGAGGGCGAGATCCTCAACGTCGGCGAGCCGCTCGTCACCTACCGCACCGAAGGCGGCTTCAAAGCCGGTGGCACGAGCGCCAAGAGTGGCACATCCGACAAGAGTGGCACGGGCGTCTCGCCCGTATCAAAGCAATCAGATGGCACGGGTGACTCGCCCGTCAGCGAAGAGCGTGAGGACGCTGGCACAGTCGTCGGAGCTGTGTCCAACGAGCCGCTCTTCAAGTCCGACGGCAAGGCGCTCGCAACTCCCGCCGTACGCCGGCTCGCACGCGATCTCGGCGTGGACATCAACGCGATTGCGGGCACCGGGCTGGCCGGGCGCGTTACCGAGAAGGACGTCCGCGCCGCTGTGAGTGGTGGCGCTGACTCGGCGCGCACAAGAACGAGTGGCGCGGGCGTCTCGTCCGTGCGTCCATCTCAGGTCGGGGTTTCCACGGCGCCCGTCAAGAACGGCGCCGCCGGTCACGCCGCGCCGCCCGCAGCGCGCATACCCGCGCCTCGCGCCGGCGAGACACAGCGCATCCCGTTCCGGGGCACACGTAGGACAATCGCCCAGCGGCTCCGACAGTCGATCGACACCGCGGTGCACTTCAACGTCATGGACGAGGCCGAGGCCTCCGCGCTCGACACGCTCCGCAAACGCACCGCCGCGGCGAGCGGGGAGAAACTCTCGTTCCTCCCGTTTGTTATGTCCGCGGTGTGCCGGGCGCTCAAGGAGTTCCCCGCTCTCAATGCGACCGTCGACGACGAAGCCGGCGAGATCCTCCGCCATTCGTCCGTGCACCTCGGCATCGCGACGGACACGGAGCACGGCCTGAACGTGCCCGTCATCCCCGACGCCGACGCGCTCGGCGTCCTCGAACTCGGCCGGCACGTCGCGGAACTGGCCCAGATGGCCCGCACACGCACGATCCCGCGCGAGCGGCTAGCCGGCTCGACGTTCACGATAA
>CAZTEE010000300.1:0-1762 GCA_964611775.1 uncultured Phycisphaeraceae bacterium
CGGCCTGATCGCGTCGCTGGGCATCTACTCCCGGATCGACGAGTACGGCTTCCTCCTGACTCCGTACCGCGTCGTCAAAGACGGCGTGATGCAGGAAGAAGTCGTGCAACTCCGCGCCGACGAGGAGATGAAAGCCATCCTCACGCCTTGCGACTCGCTCGACGAGAACGGACGACTCAAGTCCGGCATGGTCCTCGCACGCGTCGACGGCGAACTCGCCGAGGCGCCCGCGTCGCAGGTGCAGTACGTCGACATCGCCCCGAAACAGATCGTCGGCGTGTCCGCAGCCCTCATCCCGTTCCTCGAACACGACGACGCCAACCGCGCACTCATGGGCTCGAACATGCAGCGGCAGGCCGTGCCGCTCCTGAAGATGCAAGCCCCGCTCGTCGCGACCGGAATGGAGAAAGCCGTCGGCGCAAACTCGGGCATGCTCGTCCGGGCCCGGCGTGACGGCGTCGTCACCCACGCCGACGCGATCCGCGTCGTCATCGACGACACCGACGAGTACGAACTACGCAAGTTCGCCAAACTTAATGAACGCACCTGCCTGAACCAGATCCCGCGCGTGCATGTCGGCGACCGCGTCCAAAGAAGCGACATCCTCGCCGACGGCGCCAGCACTATCAACGGCGAACTCGCCCTCGGGAACAACGCGCTCGTCGCGTTCATGACGTTCGACGGCTACAACTTCGAAGACGCCATCGTCATCTCCGAACGCCTCGTCAAAAACGACGATATGACGAGCATCCACATCGACGAATTCGACGTGGAAATCCGCGAGACCAAGCTCGGCCGCGAGGAGTTCACCCGCGACATTCCCAACGTCTCCGAGAAGGCCCTCGCCAACCTCGACGAGCACGGCGTGATCCGCATCGGCGCACGCGTCAACCCCGGCGACATCCTCGTCGGCAAGGTCTCGCCGAAGTCCAAGTCCGAACTAACTCCCGAAGAAAAACTCCTCCACGCGATCTTCGGCCGCGCCGGCGAGGACGTGAAGAACGACTCGCTCGAAGTGCCCGCGGGTTCCGGCGGGATCGTCATCGGCGCCAAGCGTTTCGCACGCCGGGCCCACTTCACGGACGAGCAGAAAAAACGACTCCAGCGCGAGATGGAAACCTACAGCGCCGAGATGGACGCCAAGGCGATCTCCACCTTCCGCCAGATGGTCGTACGCATCAACGAGGCCATCGGGTCAGAGATGATCGACCCGACTACACGCCAGAAGGTCGGCGCCTCGGACATCCCCGAGGTCATCCTCGAACAGATCCAGAACTTCGATCTCAAGTGGGTCAAAGGCTCTAAGGAAGCCCGCACGCTCGCCGAGTCGATACATCTTCAGTTCTGGCCGCGCCTCCGCGCCATCGAAGCCGAGAAGCAGCGCAAACTCGCCCACATGAAGCGCGGCGACGAACTGCCCACCGGCGTCCTCGAAATGGTCAAGGTCTACCTCGCCAACAAACGACGCCTGTCCGTCGGAGACAAACTCGCCGGACGCCACGGCAATAAAGGCGTCGTCGCGCGCATCGTCCCCGAAGAGGACATGCCCCACATGGAAGACGGCACGCCCGTCGACCTCCTCCTCAACCCGCTCGGCGTCCCCAGCCGCATGAACGTCGGGCAGATCCTCGAAACCCATCTCGGATGGGCATGCCGCGGGCTGGGGCGGGTCATAGACGAGGCGCTCGCCAAGTTCCACGAGAGCGGCAAGGCGGATGCCCTGCGCAAATCGCTCTCCGAGATCTACGGCAAGGACAACGAG
>CAZTEE010000301.1:0-1719 GCA_964611775.1 uncultured Phycisphaeraceae bacterium
GACCTCGGCGTGACCGAGCACGTCCTCGCGTACGTCCGGTTCGAGCAGGCCCTCGGCGGCTTTCTTGAGATCGTCCGAGATGTGGTAGATGACCTGATAGAGCCGGATCTGAACGCGCTTCTGCTCGGCGAGTTGGCGCGCCTTGCCCGACGCGATGACGTTGAAACCGATGATGACCGCGCGCGATGCGTCGGCGAGCAGCACGTCCGACTCCGTCACGCCGCCGACCGCCGCGTGCAGGACGCGCACGCGGACCTCATCGGTCGTGATGTCCTCGGCGGTCTTGCGGAGCACATCGACGGAGCCTTGCACGTCGGCCTTGATGACCACGCGGAGTTCGCGGACTTCGGCGTCCTTCATCTGCGTGAGCATGGATTCGAGCGTGACCTTGGGCTGGGCGAGTTCGCGTTCGCGTTCGCGCTGGCGGCGTTGCTCGGCGGCGTCCTGGGCTGTGCGGAGCGAATCGACGATGTAGAACTTGTCCCCGGCGTCGGGGAGTTCGTCGAGGCCAGAGACGCGCACGGGAGTCGCCGGCCCGGCCAGGCGATGGGTCGCGCCGCGGTCGTCGACGATGTCGCGCACGCGTCCGAAAGCGCGGCCGGCGACGACAAAGTCCCCGACCTTCAGCAGGCCGTCCTGAACCAGCACGGTCGCGGTCGGGCCTTTGCCTTCGAGCATGGCGGACTCGACGACCGTGCCCCGGGCGGCGCCGCCGAAGTCCGCTTTGAGTTCCAGCACCTGCGCCTGGAGGTCGATGGTTTCGAGCAAGTCGTCGATGCCGATGTTTTTGATCGCGCTGGTTTTAACTACTTCGGTGGAGCCGCCCCATTCGACGGGGTTCAGCCCGTGTTCGGCGAGTTGGCCGAAGATGCGCTGGATGTTGGAGTCGGTCGCTTCGGGTTTGTCGATCTTGTTGAGCGCGACGATGATGGGGACGCCCGCCGCCTTGGCGTGGTTAATGGATTCGATGGTCTGTGGCATGACGCCGTCATCGGCGGCGACGACCAGCACGACGATGTCCGTGACCTTGGCGCCTCGGGCGCGCATCTCAGTGAACGCCTGGTGGCCGGGAGTGTCGAAGAACACGACGTGCTTGGATTCGTCGCCGAGACGCAGCGGGACGCGGAACGCGCTGGTCGCCTGCGTGATGCCGCCGGCCTCACCCGCGGCGACGTTCGCGCTGCGGATGCGATCCAGGAGAGATGTCTTACCGTGGTCGACGTGACCGAGGATCGTGACGACGGGGTCGCGCGGGCGCTCGTCGACGACCTCGCGTTCGACGAAGGCCTCCTTGACAGTTTCTTCCGCTGACTTCGCGGAAGTGACATCGAGATCGATGTCGTAATCGATCATCAACTCCTGCGCCTGGTCGGGGTCGATGCCCGAGTTGACGGTCGCCATCTTTCCTTGCAGGAAGAGTTTCTTTATAATATCCGAGGCTTTGACGCCGGTCGCGGCGGACAGATCCTTGATCGTGAACGGCGCGGTGATCTGCACTTTTCCGCCACGCTCTGCGGCGGATCGGGCGGAATACGACGGCGCCTGCTGCTTGACTTTCTGATCTCTGCGGCGCTGACGGAGGAACCCGCCCGCGCGCGAGAGACGCGCTTCACGCTCCGCGAGATCCTGCTGGCGCCATTGGCTTCGATCGGCGTCCGTGACTTCTTTTTTGCCCGTCCCCCGACCCGCGCCCGCGCCCGCGCCGGCGCCCGCAGGCCC
>CAZTEE010000302.1:0-1719 GCA_964611775.1 uncultured Phycisphaeraceae bacterium
GTGTTCGGGTTGCCGAGGAGCGCGACAGTCCGCGCCGCGTCGGGACGCCGATCGGCATGGGTCGGCGGGTCGTCGGTCATCGGCTCATATGGCCCAGCCATGCGCGGCCCAGTGTCTGGCGCGACCCAGTGTGTGTATCAATCCGATCGATCGCCCATCGCGCCGATCAAACGCCGTCGACAACCACGACCCGGACCTCACGCGCCGCCCGTCGGCTCAGACCGATCCGACGACCGTTCCACGACCCGAGCGACACAATCGTCGGCTCGCCCGTTTTGTGCACCAGCAGAACCTCGTCTCGCGTCAGTCCCATTGCTTCGAGCGCGGGGGCCGCGCCTCGCCAAGTCGGGGAGATCGCGAGCCTCGCCCCGCATCCCCTGGGCATATCGCAGAGCGGCACGCCCGCGTTCGCCGGCAGGCTTTCGCAAACAGGATCTCATTCACTTGGAGGTCGCATCGAATCACTCCCGGATCGGATGCCCCGACCCGCGCCCACGGATCACAACTCACCGGTTCGGCTATTCCCGCTCGAACCATCCGTATAAGACAATCGTACACGTGCTGCGACTCAGTCGCAACCCGGCCCCGCTTTTGCCCAACGCCTTCGAATGCTACACTCCCCGATTCGACCCCGATTTGATCCTGAATCGATCCCGAGCCGACCCGGCCCCACGAGACCCGGAGCGAACGCCGTGAAAAGCGACATCCACCCGAAGTACTACCCCGAGTGCAAGGTCTACTACAACGGCGAGGTCGTCATGACGACCGGCGCCACCGTACCCGAACTGCACGTCGACGTCTGGTCCGGCTCGCACCCCTTCTTCACGGGCAAGCAGGCCTTCGTCGACGCCGCCGGCCGAGTCGAAAAGTTCCAGAAGAAGTTCGCTGGCGACTATTTCAGCAAAAAAACCAACCCCAAAGCCAAAAAACCCGTCAGCCGCCGCTGAGCACCCAGATCTTATATTCACAGTCTGTTTTCAAGCCCGCGTCGGCGCTCTGAGCTACTCGCGGGCTGTTCCTGCGCGCGGATCTTCCGAATTCGCTTGCTTTTTGCGCACAGCGGATGTATTCGCCCGGATACGGCGCGTCTGCCGCAGTCGTTGGCCGGACGCCCGAACACAGCCTGGGTAGAATGGTGCTTATATTCTCAGCACTCTGATTCTGTTCAAGTCTGCTGCTGGCTCAATCGCTTTCTCGACGAGCCGCGGCAAATCTCCGCGTGGCCTGCTCCAAACCGCTCACTCAGGGCGATATCAGCAATGTCCGTCCTCGCGGCCGCCGCGTCGGTGTCCGCGGGCTGGAGCGTCAGAAGCCTCGACCCCGGCTTCGGCGAGGGCAGCCGCGCCATCGGACTCTTCAGCGAAACCCAGGTCGGTTGGGTGATTATGGACGGAGGCACCGGCCACGGACGCCACAGCGGGTACTGGAACTCCGCCGCTAACACCTCGGTCGATCCCCATCACGCCCACGCATACGGCGGATCACGAATCATCAGCACCGACGCAGCACAACAGGTCGGACTCTTCTTCGCCAGCGGCGAGCACCGCGCTTCGCTCTGGACAGGCACAATATCATCTTATGTGTCATTGCACCCGACAGGCTCGGCCTGGTCCGCCGCTTTCAGCGTCCACAACGGCCGGCGGGTCGGACGCGTCGTGACCGACCTCGGCTGGCGCGCCGGGCTTTGGCGCGGCTCCGCAGACTGGACCGACCTCACTC
>CAZTEE010000303.1:0-325 GCA_964611775.1 uncultured Phycisphaeraceae bacterium
AATCTGAATCGCCACTCATGTCCATCCTCGATCTCCGCGCCGCCCTCACCGCGGCCCGCGCGTTCCACGAGCTGAACCGATCCTGGCGCGCCATCGCCAGCGGCATGGCCGAACCCAACGACCCGTTCCCCGCCGGCCCCGCCGCCTCCATCACCGAGATCGAGGCCCGCATGGCCGCCCTGCAGCGCTCGATCGGCGCCTCCGTCGAACTCAACCGCGACGCCCCCCGCCCCCTCCAGGCCGACGCCGTCGAAGCCCTGCGCCGCCTCGGCCTCCCCTCCGTCAGCGGCGGTCGCCCCGGCCTCCGCCTCCTCCTCGACTACAC
>CAZTEE010000303.1:335-1718 GCA_964611775.1 uncultured Phycisphaeraceae bacterium
CTCCTACCAGGCCGACCGGCGCGCTGTGAACTGGCGACTCCGCATCCAGGCCCTCGACGGCCGCACCGATCGCCCCCTCGACGAGATGACGCTCGAAGGAATCGGCGTGGGCGTCGGCGCCCTCCAGGCCGAAACCGAGGCCGCCGACGCCGCGAGGAGACAATTCAACGCATCGATTGAAAACTTCCTGCTCCGTGCGTTGTATAGAGAAGAATGATCGCCCCGACCCGCCGTCGGGAGACATGGAGTCCAACCACATGCGCACCCACCGCATCACCGGCGTCCTCGTTCCGCTGCTCGCCATCATCGCCCTCGTCGCCATTCCCGGCTGCAAGTCGCGCCAGGTGACGCGTGTCGACCCCGAGGACATCCTCGATCTCGACTACCGCTTCAGCGACGACGACGCCCGCATGACGGCCGACGCCATGATCGGCGATGTCCTCGGTCGCCCATGGCTCGACAACTGGATCGTCGCCAACGGCCAGGCGCCCATCGTCATCGTCGGCACGGTGCGCAACGACACAAGCGACTACATCGACACCAAGCTCTTCACCAAGCAGATCGAGGTCGAGCTGGTCAACTCGCCGCGCATCCGCGTCGTCGCCGCCCGCGACGAACGAGGAGAGATCCGCGACGAACGCCTCTCCGGCCAGGACTGGAACCGCCCCGAAACCGTCAAGCGCATCGCCTACGAGCTCGGCGCCGACCTCATGCTGCTGGGTCGCGTCGGCGAGAACGTCCAGATCTCACGGAACCGCAACCGACGCGTCCAGTACTACCAGGTGAACCTCGAACTCATCGACATCGAGAGCAACGAGAAAATCTGGATCGGCGAAAAACAGATCGAGAAGCGCGTCCGCGACCGCGGCTGATTCGAAACGCGCGGCGGGCGCCGTGGTAGAGCCGTCCCCGGCTCTGCCACGCCGTCTGGAACAAACACTCTCACCCAAAAGATAGCGCCCGTTTCTCAACCCGAGATCAGTATTCCAGCCGTCTCAACTCAATTCCCCGCGCGTCTCCCCCCCATCCCCCATCACCCGCTCGATCTCCTCCGCCGACAGCACCGGAAAATCCGTCTTCCCGGTCTTGAGCATCAACCGCACATACGGCTCGCATAGGCCGCAACCCATCGAGCAGTTCGTCTCCTTCTGAAGCCCCTCAAAATCAAGTCCCTTCTCTTCCGCAAGGCCACAAAGGTACTCGAAGGAGAGGTCGTGGCAGAGACACCGATTCACCGCGCACGAAGTGTCCTGCGATTCACTCATAATCGAACAGCCCGTTGTCGTCTTCACGCCCGAACCAGCCGAGCGGAATCACAGCGCTGCGGCCCTGGGCGCCGTGTGTCTCCGTGTAACTGCGTGTCATCGACGCGGACGACACGCT
>CAZTEE010000304.1:0-1702 GCA_964611775.1 uncultured Phycisphaeraceae bacterium
CTGGTCGACACGCGCCGGATAGACGTCGCACAGCGCGTTGGCCTGCACCGCCGGGTTGGCGATGAAGGAACGCATCACGCTGACGCCGCGATTGCCGCAGCCGATCAGGCCGAGGCCTACGCGTTCGTTGGCGCCGAGAATGCGCGAGTACGAGGAGGCGGTCCAGACGGCGGCGCCCATGGCGGCGCGGCGCAGGAGCTGACGGCGGTTCAGGTTCGCGGCGGACATGGCGAGAATCGTAGCACAGGGTCTGCCCCTCGGTTGCCGCCAGGCGACGCGATTCGGAGCGATCGGCCCGATCGTGCGCGGGCTAACTTCATCGGTGCTAGCGTATCCCAGCGAAGGATTTCGACATCCGAGTATCGGCGGAATCGCCGGTTGCGGCGTAGCCAGCTTGCGATACTCAGTGGCGTCGAATCGAGGTGACGTTTATGCGTTTGCTTGCCCTACTCGGGACCATCTTGGCAATCTCGCCCCTCGCAGCCCAGCAGGCTCCCATCGAGCCGGACTTCGAGAGACGCCAAGCTGCTGAAGATCCGACGGGATGGGCGTGGGCCGCTGGTCTGGGCTACTCTATCGCCAGCGTGGACTCTTGCGACGAACGGAGCGCGCGATGCACGGTCGTTCGGGGCGCCGGTGGATCGCACGCTCCCGCCTATCTTACGAAGTCGTTCGACGCGGCGGCGTTTCGCGGTTCGCAGATTCGATTCAATGCGGATGTTCGGCTTGAGTACCCAGCGATTTCCCGAGCGGAAATCTTCGTGCGAGTCGATCGGCCCAGCGGGACGGGTTTCCGCGGGTACGCGCCCCGCGGGCGATCTGAATCGCGGGACTGGACTATTCGAGAGGTCGTCGGAACGATCGACGACGACGCGACACTCATCACGGTTGGCTTACGGTTCACGGGGCTCGGAGCCGTCTACCTCGCCGACGCCAAGTTCGAAACCCTCCAGGCCGAAGACTAGAGGCCAGCGTCCCGCATTTGACCAGTGGTGAGGGTTCGAATCGGTTCCGCGCCCCTCCTCTGCCGCAATGGGCGGGTCACGACGTTCGTGCCGCCGCTCGAACATTCCCCCATACTTTTGTTCCCGACCCCGGCGCCGTTCGGCCCCCGGAATCGCCATCCGCTGCGAATTTCGACCGTTCGCTACTTCCCGCTGGCGGAGCCCCGGGCGCGGCCCTAAACTGGCGGCATGAGCGCGGACCCGGGCGATCTTCCGTCCGTCCGCCGCCAGGAGAGTTCATGCACCGACCCATCAAGTACGTCGAGAAGGGGCTGACCGAAGTTGCCACCGGCATGTGGAAGTTCGCCCGTTGGATGGACAGCCGCCACGAGCCGAACCCGTCCTTTACGCCGGACTGGTCGGAAAAGCCGATGCTGAAGTCGTGGGAGAAGTCCAAGCCCGCGCTCGGCTGGCCCCGCAAGACGGATTCGCTCTGTCCGAAGTGCGTGAAGGAGGCCCGCGACAAGATCCTTGCCGGCGAGGTCGACTACAACGTGCTGAAGAGCGAGAAGGTCGGCGAGATTCAGGCCTCGATCGTCGAGCGCGACGGCCAGGTCTGGATGATCAAGGACTGCCCGACGCATGGCCGGATCGAGGACATCATGGCCATCGATTCGAAGTTCCTCGAACACATCGAATCGCAGTTCCCCGGCCGCGACATCCAGGCGCACAACGACGAGACGCTGCACAACCACGGC
>CAZTEE010000305.1:0-1688 GCA_964611775.1 uncultured Phycisphaeraceae bacterium
AGAGATCGTTCAGGTCGCTCGTCGCGAAGTTGCCCGACTCGAGCAGCACCAGCGGGCGAAGGTCCGGCGGGATCACCGGGACAACGTCCATCACCAGCCACGACGGGTTGTTGTCCGAGTGGCGGATCTGCTCGACTAATTTGAGCCGCTTGGCGAGGTCTTTGGTTTTCTGCTTGCTGCGCGTGTCGCGGAGCTGCTGGCGGAGATCCTCGGCGAGGGCGGCGAAGTCCAGCCGTTCGACGAGTTCGCGCACGGCCTCGGCGCCCATGAGCGCTTTGAACGTGTACCCGTACTTATCCAGGTTGGCGCGGTACTCGTCCTCGGTGATGACCTGCTGATACGTAAGTTCGGTTTCGCCCGGGTCGATGACGACGTAGTCCTGGAAGTAGACGACCTTCTCGATGTCCGAGGTCTTCATGCCCAGCAGGTTGCCCAGCCGGCTCGGGATCGCTTTGAAGAACCAGATATGGACGACCGGGGCGGCGAGGTTGATGTGCCCCATGCGCTTGCGGCGGACGCGCGAGTGCGTCACTTTCACGCCGCAACGGTCGCAGATGATGCCCTTGAACTTGGTGCCCTTGTATTTGCCGCAGGCGCACTCGTAGTCGCGCTCCGGGCCGAAAATCCGCTCGCAGAACAGGCCGTCCTTCTCCGGGCGGTATGTGCGGTAGTTGATGGTCTCGGGCTTCTTGACTTCGCCGTAGGACCATGAGCGGATGTCGCTCGGGCTTGCGAGAGTGACTTTGACGCGGGCGAAGTCGTTGATCCGGTCGTACACGCTTTCGATCATGGGCGGCTGGCTCCCTGGTTCTTCGATACGATCAACGAAGCGGTCTGGCGGGGCTTGGATGTCGGTCGGTCGAGATTCCGCGGGGTCGGCCCCGCGATGGTGTCGCGGCGATCAGCCTTGCGGCAGGCCGTTCGGCGGCGGGATCACACGCCAGCCGTCCGGCGTGCTCACGACGCGGATCTCCCACGGCTCCGCCTTCGCCTTGCTGCTGAAGCGGAACGTCGCGGATTCCCCGTCGATCGCGGACATCTCCCACGTAAGATTCTGGAGCTCGCCGGCGATCGCGGTCTGCATCAGCGCGATAGGCAACGCGGGATCCGAGATCGCACGCTCGTACCCGGCCTTGGTAGAACGCAGCATCTCCGCGCCCCGGCTCTCGGGATCGAGCACCGCGATCGCGGCGTCGAAATCGAACGCGCGCAGAGCGTTCACCCATGTTTCGATCGCCGCTTCGGGCGAATCATCGCGGACCTCGACACGGCTCGACGTCTGCGCTGCTGCGGCGGGTGCGGGCGGAGTCGGGGCCGGCTTGGCCTGTGATGCTGGTTCCACCGGCGGCTTCACTGCTTCAACCTGCCCGGTGGGTGAGGACGGCGCGGCGGGCGGGCCCGCTGCCTCGGGTTCCGGCGACGACCCGCCGCAGGACGCCAGCGCCGCGATCGAGAGCGCGAGCGACGCGAGGGCCAAGCGGTTCATGATTGTGAACAGCAGATTCGTGCGTTTCATGAAATTCTCCTCCGATGAATCCAGGTCGCAGCGGCGCCGACTCAGAGCAGGGAGCCGCCTTCGAGGCGTTTTTTCTCGAGCGTTATGTTCATCCCGAGGCCCTTGAGTTCGTTGCAGAGCACGTCGAACGCGACGGGCATGCCCGCTTCGAGGGTATTGACGCCCTTGACCA
>CAZTEE010000306.1:0-1680 GCA_964611775.1 uncultured Phycisphaeraceae bacterium
AGGCCGCGTCGGGCGGCGTCGACAACTGGCTCTACACCTACGACGCCTGGAACCGACTTGTGCGCGCTTCGTTCGCGCCCGACGGCGACACCGCGAACGCCGTCGTTCGTGCCGAGTATACTTACAACGGCCTGCACCAGCGGGCGACGCGTCGGGCCGCGGCGAACACGACCATCGGCCTGGCGACCAACGACACCGGCAATCTATATTACTACGACTCCGCCTGGCGGCTGTGCGAGGAGCGTTCCGCGACGCACTGGGACGGCTCCGCTGCGTTCACGCCCGCCAAGATCACTCAGCGGTTCTGGTGCCCGCTCTACATCGACGCGCTGATCGCGACGCAGGCGGACACGACGGGCGCCGACCCCGGGCCGGGCGCCGACGGCGACTTCACCGACGCGATCTTCGAAAACACACTTTACGCCGTGTGCGACCGCAAGTATGATGTGGTCGCGATGACGGACTCAGCGGGCATCCTCAAGGAGCGTACGGACTACTCGCCCTACGGCGTGGCCCGGCAGCGGCCGCGCGAGGACATCAACGGCGCCGTCGACGGCGTCGACGAACTTATATTGTTCAACGCCTGGGGCGCGGCCATCGGCTCGCCCGCCTACAACCCCGACGCCGACCTCCGCACGCGGGCGCCGGGGCCGTCCCGGGCGCCCAGCGCGGCCGTCGCCGCCGCCTTGCGGGCCGAGGGCGTCGCTCCGGACATGACGCAGAAGCTCCCATTTCTTCACACTCCAGATGACGCGACCTCAAGCGAGCCGCGGCCCAGAGTGTGTCGCGGTATGTCTGGAAGGTCCGAGCGACGGTCCCGACTCAGGACAGCGCTGCGCCGCGGGTTGCGGGCGGCCGACCTTGATGGACGCGTCGATGAACATCCGCCTGCCTCGTTGAATATCGAGGCAGGCGGCTCTCCGAGCGTCGGTCACGGGGACTCGCTGAATCCGTCTTCACGCTTTCGCCACATGTCGGCTCTGGCGGCGTCACCCGCACGCTCATACACCAGAGCGACATGGCGGCAGAACTGCCTGCGGAAGCGAACATATTCTGTACTCTCGACGCCGAGCAGTCGTGTCAGCAGCGAGTCGGCCAGCACGTCATCCGCGTGCACATCAATAAGCATCTGGCCCTCCTCGATGCGCTCGCCGGCGATGAGCGCCAGCCCCATGTACGCTTGAGCCACGCGGGTGAATGGATGGCCGTCGCCGAGATTCGCTCTGGCCATCGCCACAGCTTCCTGCAACATCGTCTCTCCACTCTGTACGTCTCCTGCGAGAACCTGCGCAAGTCCGCACGCCGAGAAGATCACGGAGCCGAACTGTGTCTCGATAGCCTCACCTGAACGCGCGAATGCGATGGCTTCCGGGACAAGCGCGGCCGCTTCGCTGTACCGAGCGTTCTCGGTGTGCCACTGAAAGAGGGTGCTGACCGCGATGTATCGCTCGTGCGAACCTTTCGGGAAGAGCACCGCCGCGTCGTCGTAATACCGACGCATGAAGCGAGCGTGGAGCTCGTCGTCCGGAGGAAGCTTGTTGTTGTGCAGGTTCAGATACATCTCGTGGCGATAGTCGAGGTTGGCATCGGGTACGATCGTCTCATTGGTGGACCGATACTCGATGTACCGCTGGATCTCTCGACGCGCATCCTCGGTCCTCCCCGCCCTCTGGTAGTGTG
>CAZTEE010000307.1:0-1677 GCA_964611775.1 uncultured Phycisphaeraceae bacterium
GCGTAGCTCAATTGGATAGAGCACCTGACTACGGATCAGGAGGTTAGGGGTTCGAGTCCCTTCGCCCGTATTGCACCCCCTCATTGAATTTGGGCGTCAGCACCACCTTCTGCTGTTTACGACAATGCTCCGGTCCGTCTGGCCGTCCCCTGATTGGTGGATTTTGCGCGGCCGAGGCGGCTTGCGAGGCGCCCGCGGGGATGGGATTGCCGATCTTTGCCGTGTCATGGCGACGGTCGGACAGTTCATCCAGACGGTTTCGCTGTCCGATGCGCAGTTGTCGGACCTCTTCGACGCCGCCGCCCAGCACGCGGGGGTCTCCGGCGTCGCCGGGGAAGAACGCGATCGGCCCGATCGGCGAACTCCCACCGAGCGGCTCGCGTTCCGGCACCGCGACATCGGGCTTGTCGTCGAGCATCCCGGCGGCGGGGTCGGCTCCTACTACATCTGCACCCGCAACCTTACATCCGAGGGCGTCGGAGTCGTCCACGGCGGATACCTCCACCGCGGAACCCGCTGCAAAGTCCTTCTGCCCACAATCTGGGGCGGCGAGGAGCCGATCCGCGGCAGTGTCGCGTGGTGCCGGCTCCTCTCGGGAATGATCCACGAGGCCGGGGTGCGCTTCGACACCCCCGTCGATCTCTGGCGCTTCCTCGAAGGCGAGGACAGCAGCCCGACCCAGAACGCCGGCCCGGGCGACCACGGGGACCTCGACGGGCGCGTGCTCCTGCTGGACGACCTCGACGTCGAGTGCAGGATCTGTGAACATTATATTTCACCCACGCAGATCGAGGTCGTCTCGTGCACGACACTGGTCAAGGCGCTGGAACTGGTGACGGACGAGTCGTTCGACGCCGTGCTGTGCGACCTGAATCTCGGCGACCTGCCCGGCGAGGACGCGATCCGCGCGATACGCAAGGCGCCGTTCCTGGGCCCGATCATCGCGATGACCGGCGAGTCGAACCCGGCGCGGATGAGGCTGGTCAAGCAGGCGGGGGCGGACGCCATCGTACGCAAGCCCTACGACCCGAAGAACCTGCTCGCGACGCTGTCGGAATGGATAACCAAAGGCGGCGCCGACGGCGTGAGCGGCCCGATCTACAGCCAGCTCTCGTCTAACCCGCGCTGCGAAGCGCTCCTCAACGGCTACTTCGAGTTCCTCGACACTCTTAAGTCAGATATGAAGATGGCGATCGCCGACGACGACCTGGCTTCGACGCGCCGGCTGTGCCAGGACCTGCGCGAGACCGCGGGCGGGTACGGGTTCCCCGGCGTGTCCGACGCCGCCGAGCGCGCCGTCGTGGCGCTCGATTCGTCCTGCTCGATCGGGGAGTCGGTGCAGGAGATCCAGCGGCTCCAGACGACGCTGCGGATGATCCGCCGGAACAAACCGACCGGCGAATCAAACTAGCGCAGATCGGCGGGCTGGAGCGTTAATGTCATCGCATCCCCCGGCGGGGCCGCCGGCGCCCGGCTGGGCACACGGTACGCGGGACGCTCTAGATCATTTTGCGTGAAAATGTCCCGCGCGGTCGTGCCACCGACTTCGGTCGCTCTGGACCGAAGTCGGTGTTTGCGGCGCAGTTTGTCTCAATACCCGGAAGCACCGAGTTCGGAGGACCGAACTCGGTGGCACGGCTCCACGTTCGGGTTTGCCGCCGGTCACAATGACGCAAA
>CAZTEE010000308.1:0-1671 GCA_964611775.1 uncultured Phycisphaeraceae bacterium
ATCACTTCCCCGCGTAGTCGATCAGCCTGGCGATCTCGTTGCGGAGTTCGGCCCGCGCTACGACGCGATCGACCACACCTGTCTTCACGAGTTGCTCGGCCCGCTGGAACCCCTCCGGCAGATCCTGCCGGATCGTCTGCTTGATGACGCGCGGGCCGGCGAAGCCGATGAGCGCCCCGGGTTCGGCGAGGATGACATCGCCGAGCATCGCGAACGAAGCCGTGACCCCGCCGGTGGTCGGATCGGTCAGGACAGATATGAAAAGCCCGCCGGCGTCGTCGAAGCGGGCCAGGGCCGCGCTGGTCTTGGCCATCTGCATCAGCGATAGCGCGCCCTCCTGCATCCGCGCCCCGCCCGAGCACGACACGATCACCAGCGGCAGATCCCGGTCCGTCGCGTACTCGATCGACCGGGTCACGGCCTCCCCCACCACCGACCCCATCGAACCCATCATAAATGTAAGATCAAGACAGCACAGAGCGACCGGGCGCCCCTTTATAAATCCCCGGCCAGCCTGAACCGCCTCGGGCTGACCGGTCTTCTTCTGCTCCGCGGCCAGCCGATCCGGGTACGGCTTGAGATCCACGAACCCCAGCGGGTCCGCCCCCTCGAGTTTCCACTTCCGCGGCTCGAACGACTTCTCATCGCACAACTGCCGGACGCGCTCGGTGGCGGAGATCCTGAAGTGATGCCCGCACTCGGGGCAGACATGCAGGTTCGCCTCCATCGCCTTGCGAAAGAGCATCTTGTCGCACCCGGGGCAGCGCAGCCACAACCCCTCGGGGATCGACGACTTCTTCACGATCGGCGTGTCCATCGGCGTCTCGTCGGTGATGCGCGTCATCGGCCGCCTCCCCCTGTCGTCGCTGGCGCGTGCAGTTTCGGCTCTGCCCGCAACGCCGAGCGCGGGACCGTGATCGCTTCGACCCCGCACGCCGGCTCATCGCCGGACCAGTCCGCCGCGATCGGCTCACCCCGAAGCCACCGCGCGAGCACACGCCTGGCGATAGGACGAACGACCACCCCGATCGGCGATCGCGACGACTTCTCCGCTGACTTCCCGAGCGCGAGCACGATCCGCTCCACCGCGTCCTCGAACGCCTCGCCGTCGGGGACATTCACACTCGCAGGGTCTGCGAGCCATTGCTTGAACGCGGTCGGGTAGCGATCCAGGCAAACGCTCCGCTCAAGCCCTTCCCACAGGCCTAGCGTCGGCTCGGCGAGTTCCTTCACGACGCGAAGCTTGGCGTCGATCGCCTCGGCTAGGGCAGTAGCGACAGCTAGGCTGGCTTCGTCGGGCGCGGCGAGGACGGCCGTCGGCGAGTGGACGGCAGCCGCCGCTGCTACCGCCCGGGCATCCTCTGCGCCGGACACCGCCGGCGGGATGTCCGCCGAACCCTGCACCCGGCACGAGTCGTCCCACTCCGTCCGGGCGGCTGGCACGAGGATTATCGTCACGTCCGATCGCTTGCCCATGCCTGCTCGATTAGCTCCCGCGGGTAATCCGACCCGGACGGGCATCATACCCTCCGCCAGTCGCACGGGCGTCTCGCCCGTCCCAACCAGGCCCAACCAGCGCTCTGGCATTCTTAGCTACGAACCCGGCGTCTGCACTGAATAAAGTGTGCCCCGGCACGCCCGAGGGAGTACGGGAAAAATCGTACGTGCGCG
>CAZTEE010000309.1:0-1636 GCA_964611775.1 uncultured Phycisphaeraceae bacterium
TACCGCCACACGCGGCATGAAGCACCGAGTTCGGAGGACCTAACTCGGTGGCACGGCGCTTTTGCCTCGCGCGTGGCCGGGGAACAACATTACGCAAGACGCTCTAACTGTCGCGCACGGGCGGGGACGCCCGTGCCAATTATCAGGTTATTCGCGCATAGCGGTGAAACGCACTCGCACCGCTGTGCCCAGGGCGGGAGTTGTGTTGGGGTCCGCGACCCAGACCGGTTCTTCCACACCGGAATCCGGGCTGATAGTCGTCGGCCAGGCTACGACTTCCGACCCGAAGGTCGCCAACCCAACTAAGACCCCCGTGCCGTCGGCGTCGTACATCTCGCGTCCGAAGCCGCGGTCGAGCAGCCGCGATCCCGCGAAGACGAACGCTTGGGCGGGCGGCCGTTCGCCGGTCCCGTGATGGCGGATCCACTCGGCGGGGTCGGCCGAACGTTCCACCCCCGCGGCGTCGGTCCAGTGCAGAGCGATCTTCACGCGATCGCCCGTCGGATCGTGGCCGCGGAGCACAGCGTCGCGTCCGTCGCCGTCCCACGTCCAGTGGCCGGGCCGACCCGGCTCAAGCCCGAGCATCAGAAGAGCCGCGTGAACGTGCGAGGGTCGGGCGGGCGTCACCACCAGCGATTCATGTTCCTTAGAATCCGGCGTGCAGACTATTACTTCCAGGTAAACATCCGGCGCCTCGAGATCGTCCACGAGGATCGGCACGGTCCCCGCGATCTCGACCCACCCTGCCTCGGCGTCGACTCGAACGTGCGGGAAGACCTCGGCAGGCGCCGCGGACGCGAGTGATGCGAAGAATGTAAACGCGAACGCGAGAGATAACATCGCGCTTGAGAATTGTGTGCGATCGGTCGGTTTCATCACAAGCATTGTATTCGTGCGCCTCGGATTTGTGTAGAAAAAGCCCGGGAACAGATTCCCCGGGCTTTGAGTGAGAATAAGATCATTGATGCACGGGCGGGACACCCGTGCCACTGATTGTTGTGGTTACGGGCGCGATCACACCGCTTCGACGACTTCCTTCGCGAGGTTCGGCGGGAGCGGGCGGTAGGCGAGCGGCTCCATCACGGAGTTCGCCCGGCCTTGCGTAAGCCCGCGCAGCGTCGTCGCGTAGCCGAACATCTCTGACAGCGGGACCTCGGCGGTGATGACGCGGGTGCTCCCGCGCTCCTCGGTGTTGACGATCATCCCGCGACGCGAGGACAGGTCGCCCGTGACGGCGCCGAAGTAATCCTCGGGGGTCGTCACGGAGACCTTCATGATCGGTTCGAGCAGCGTGACGCCGGCCTTCTGGCAGGCTTCGTTGAGGGCGAGGCGCCCGGCCTGCTCGAAGGCGATCTGCGACGAGTCGACCGGGTGATACGAGCCGTCGATGAGCGTGACCTTGATGTCGATGAGCGGGTATCCCGCGAGCACGCCCGATACGGCGGTGTTGCGGACGCCGACGCCGACGGAGGGGATGAATTCCTTGGGGATGGACCCGCCGATGATCTTATTTTCGAAGACCACGCCGTTCTTATATTCTAGTCCCTGCTCCTCGGCCTGTTCCTTGGTGCAGGGTTCGATGTTGATGGTGCAGTCGCCGAACTGGCCGCGGCCGCCGGTCTGCTTGACGAAGCGC
>CAZTEE010000310.1:0-1411 GCA_964611775.1 uncultured Phycisphaeraceae bacterium
CGCCGAGAAAGACGGCGACGGCTACAGCGGGGCCGCGCTGATCGTCACGCCCGCCAACGAGCTGCGCGTCAGCGAAAACGACGAACTCGCCGAATTCAACGGCAACCGCCTCGAACTGCCCCCGTTGGGCGTGACGATCTACAACGGCTACCGGCCCATCGCCGATCTGGACGACCTTCTGCTGCCCCGCGGCGTGACGGTCTTGGGCTTGGTGCGCACCGGCGACAACGAAATCACGTTGCTGCCCCCGCCCTTTGCCGTGGCGTTCAGTCGGCGGGGGGACCTCATGACGCAGACGCAGACCTACGCCTTAAACAGCGACGAGCAGCGAGCGCTCGCCTCGTTCCAGCGGGCCGACGGCTTCGTGTATTACGACGGCAACGGCGACGGCGACTGGGACATCACCGACAACCGAGCGAACTTTCTCGGGAAGAACCAAACCCTCGAAGATTTCCGTCGCGGCATCGCCGAGATCATCGAGCTTTCCGACTTCTCGACACGTACGCTCAGCGTCGCCGCCAACCGCGAGCCCGACGCGCGGGGCTTCATGCTCAGCCGACGGAAGCTGCCCTTCGAGAAGCTCGAAACCGTGGTGGGCATCGCGGTGTTCCAGACCGAGCGCGTGCCCGTCCAATTCGTCATCCAAAGCGACGCCGAGGCCGACGTCAACGCCATCCTGCCCGCCTCGAATATCCAGCAGTTCCACCCCCAGCGTGCCCGCGAGATCGTGATCGACACATCGGTGGACAGCAACTTCCTGCAATGGCTCGCCTCCTCGGGCGGGGGCCAGATCCTGTTCTTCAACCGCCGCACCGGGGCCGACCTGCGGCGCTAAGCGACCGGCCCGGCGTCCCGCCCTCTGGTTCCGCCTTCCGTCTTCGACCCGCCACCGAATTTCACGATGAAACGTTTGACCCGCCAACCTGCTCGCCGCGACGGCGCGTTCACGCTGACCGAAGTGCTCATCGCGCTGGGCATCCTGGCGATCGGCATCACGTCGGTCGCGTCGCTGTTCCCCCCGGCCATCCTGCTCCAGAAAGAAACCGTCCGCGACGTGCTCGGCCAGCAGAATATGCGCAGCCTCGACGCCCTGCTCCGCGCCAAGCCGCTCGACGGAGCCCAACTCTTCCGCTTCACGGACAACCTCACCGCCGCCACTGACAACCGCAACGCCCCCGACAACATCACCTACAACAACGTCAACGGCGCCGCCGCCGCCCGCGGGGCCGTGCTTAGCGGCGGGCCGACCGAGCAGCGCTGGATCGTGCCCGAACCCGAGTTTGACCTGTTCGCGCTCGCGGAAATCGATGCGTACAACCCGGCGATCCCCCCCACCGCGACCTATCCCATCCCCAACGCGCTGACCAGCGTCAACACTGAATTCCCCGACATGCGGCCGGCCACGAACTAC
>CAZTEE010000310.1:1421-1636 GCA_964611775.1 uncultured Phycisphaeraceae bacterium
AATCCATGCTCGCGGGCTGGGGCGAGCTCGACCGCGCGTTCCCTAGCTACGTCGCCGACCCCGCCCGGCGGGAGCTGTACGTCGTCCCGCTCATCCAGCGCGGCCTCCAGGCCAGCGAGTTCAGCAGCGACTGGCGGGTCTACGGCCTGCTGCTCGAACGCCGAGAGACCGACCTCGAAGGTTTGTCGCAACCGATCTTCCCCGCCGTGTACCCC
>CAZTEE010000311.1:0-1621 GCA_964611775.1 uncultured Phycisphaeraceae bacterium
GTCGGCTATCTCGCGGAGGCGGCGTGCGAGGTCGGCGGTGGGGACGCCGGTGTGCTGGGCGCCGGTGGCGAGGTGTTTGAGCGTGCCGGCGTCTGGGGTTTCGATGATGAAAGCGGCGCGGGCGCCGGCGGCGTCGGCTTCTTTGATAAGTTTGCCGATATTGCGGGTGGATTTGCATGTGTGGCGGGCGTGCAGGCCGGCCCGGCGGAGGTCGGCGACGAGGCCGGGGAGCGCCGCCTCGCTTGTTTCGTCGCCGGTCGAGATTACGAAGACATCGGGGCGGAGGCCGAGTTCGTCGCGGAGTTGCTGGTCGCTGGGCATGAGGCCTTTGTCCTGGAGGACATTGGCGAGGACGACATCGCCCATGGCGAATCCGACGGCGGGTGTGGGGGGGCCGCCGAAGAGAGAGACGAGGTTGTCGTAGCGGCCGCCCCCGGCAATGGCGCGTCCGGCGCCGGTGGCCTCGTGGACCTCGAAGACCATGCCGGTGTAGTACGCGAGTCCGCGGACTATGGAGAAGTCGAGCCGGCACCATTTCCAGGCGTCGATCCGGGCGAGTTGGTTTCGGAGTTCGAGAATCGAGCGGGCGTCCGCGGATTGGCCGGCGTTCTGATCGCGCCCGCCGAAAGATAAGTCTTGAAGCAACAACTCGGGTCGTGCGCCGGTGATGCTTTTCACGCTGGTGAGGAAGCCGTATACCGCCAACATCTGATCCATCGGGATCGGCATCGACTCGGCTTCGGTGCGGAACTGCTCGACGGTTAACTTTGGAATCTTATCAATCAGCGCGAGCATCGCGGCGGTGTCTTCGGTGTGCGCTCCGAACGCTTTGAGAAGCCGGATCACGGTGTCGCGGTGGCCGATGTTGATGGTGACATCGAGTTCTGTCAGCCCCATGCTGCGGAGCGTCTCGACGCAGCAGGCGATGAGTTCGGCGTCGGCTGCGGGGGAGTCGTCGCCGATGATGTCGGCGTTCCACTGGAGGAACTCGCGGAGGCGGCCGCGCTGGGGTCGTTCGGCGCGGAAGTATGGGCCGACGCTGAACCACTTTGTTGGTTTGGGCAGGCTGCCGGCGCGGGCGGCGACCATGCGTGCGAGGGTGGGTGTGAACTCGGGTCGGAGGGCGAAGCGGGTCTCGCCGCCGGCGCGGGTGAATGAGAAGAGTTCGGAGAGGATTCCGTCGCCGCTTTTGACGGTGTAGAGGTCGGCGTGCTCGAAGCGTGGGCCGTCGATTTCGTCGAAGCCGTGGCGTGTGGAGACTGTTCTCCAGCGGGATTCGATCCAGCGTCTGCGGAGCATCTCGGGGGGGTAGAAGTCGCGTGTGCCCCGGGGCGGCTGGAAGACGTGCTGCCTGGGAGCGGGTGGCGGTGTGTCTGCGGGGCGTTGGGGCATGGCCATAGACTAGGAACAATCCCCGGCCTGCCGACGAAGAGCCTGGGGGAGAGGTCCACGCGATGCGAAGATCGACGACAATCGTGCTGACACTGGCGACGCTCTCGGGCGGGGGTACGGCGGTGTGGACGGTCGCGTCGCTGGACCCGGTCGCGGTCGAGGTTGTGGATATCCGGGCTCGGCTGATTGCGGACCTGATCGAAGCTCCCGACCGGATCGACACCTGGAC
>CAZTEE010000312.1:0-1620 GCA_964611775.1 uncultured Phycisphaeraceae bacterium
TTTGGAATCCGCTGCTCTACCAATTGAGCTACCGGCCTTCCGGAGTACGAAGCGTCCGGGCGGTCGAGGCTCGGGGTCACTTCCGCTTGATCTTATGCAGGGTGTGCTTGCGGAGGCGCGGGCAGTACTTGTTCAGCCCGTCCTTGACGCGCTCGGGCATGCCCCCTTTGGTGCGGATGGAGGTGCGGTAGTTGAGGTCGCCGGTCTCCGAGCACTGGAGCCAGACGTGCTCGCGCGCGTCGCCTTTTTTCTTAGCCATTGTTCTGGTTCCTCGCGGCGTGTAGGGCGGCGTTCGGTGTTATTCGAGGATCTTGGTGACGACGCCCGAGCCGACGGTCCGGCCGCCCTCGCGGATGGCGAAGCGCAGGCCGTCTTCCATCGCGATGGGCTTCTCGCCGAGATCGACCTCGACCTGGACGTTGTCGCCGGGCATGCACATCTCTGCCCCGCCCATGAGTTTCACCGCGCCGGTCACGTCCGTCGTGCGGAAGTAGAACTGCGGCTTGTAGCCCGTGAAGAACGGGGTGCTGCGGCCGCCTTCTTCCTTGGTGAGGACGTAGACCTCGCCCTCGAACTTGGTGTGGGGCTTGATGGAGCCGGGCTTGCAGAGGACCTGCCCGCGCTCGAGGTCGTCCTTTTCGACGCCTCGGAGGAGGACGCCGACGTTGTCCCCGGCCTCGCCGGAGTCGAGCGTTTTGTTGAACATCTCGACGCCCGTGACGATGGTCTTGCGGGGCGCTTTGGTCAGGCCGACGACCTCGACTTCGTCGCCGACCTTGCAGATCCCGCGTTCGATGCGGCCCGTGCCGACGGTCCCGCGGCCTTTGATCGAGAACACGTCCTCGATGGGCATGAGGAAGGGCTTGTCGATGAGGCGCTCAGGCTCGGGGATATAGGTGTCGAGGGCGTTGAAGAGTTCGTCGATGGAGGCGCAGGCGGCGTCGTCCTTGCCGGCGCAGTCGAGGGCGGCCTTGGCCGAGCCTCGGACGACGGGGATGTCGTCCCCGGGGAAGTCGTACTTGCTCAGGAGGTCGCGGATCTCGAGTTCGACGAGGTCGAGGAGCTCGGGGTCATCGACGAGATCGACCTTATTCATGAAGACGACGATGTAGGGGACGTTGACCTGGCGGGCGAGGAGGACGTGCTCGCGTGTCTGGGGCGCCGGGCCGTCGTCCGCGCCGACGACGAGGATCGCGCCGTCCATCTGAGCCGCGCCGGTGATCATGTTCTTGACGTAGTCGGCGTGGCCGGGGCAGTCGACGTGGGCATAGTGGCGGTTTTCCGTCTCATACTCCGTGTGCGAGGAGTGGATCGTGACGGTCTTGTTCGAGTCGCGGACGGTCCCGCCTTTGGTGATCTCGGCGTAGGACTTGGCGGCCTGCCCGAGTTTGTGGGCCGAGCGCGCCGACAGCGCGGCGGTAAGGGTGCTCTTGCCGTGGTCGATATGCCCGATGGTGCCGACGTTCACGTGCGGCTTGGTGCGTGCGAAGGTGTCCTTGGCCATGACTTCGAGACCTCCACCGTGTGGGTCACGGTTCTTCGTTGCGTTCGGGGCCCGGGATCAATCATCCGCGTCGCCGGCGGCCCCGTCGGTGAAGGCCAGGGCCAGCCGGGCGGTCC
>CAZTEE010000313.1:0-1551 GCA_964611775.1 uncultured Phycisphaeraceae bacterium
GTACGAGACGCGGGGCTTGCCGACCTCGACATTGACCTTCATGTCGCGGACGAGTTTGTTCTTGATGATCTCGAGGTGGAGTTCGCCCATGCCGGCGATGATGGTCTGGCCGGTCTCTTCGTCGTAGTTGGCGCGGAAGGAGGGGTCCTCGCGTTTGATCGTGGTGAGGGCCTCGCCGAGTTTGCGTTTGTCGTCGCTGGTTTTCGGCTCGATGCTCATGGTGATGACCGGCTCGGGGAACATCATGCGCTCGAGCACGATCGGGTGATCGGGGTCGCATATAGTGTCGCCGGTTGACGAGTTCTTAAGACCGACCACCGCGACGATCGAACCCGCGGACGCTTCCTCGAGCGGGATGCGGTCCTTGGCGTGCATCTCGTAGATTCGGCTGACGTTCTCGCGTTTGTCGGCGTTGGGGTTCAGCACGCGCTGCCCGGCTCTGAGCGTGCCGGAGTAGACCCGGCAGTATGTGAGGTCGCCGTGCGCGTCGGAGACGATCTTGAAGACGAGCGCGGAGACCGGCGCCGTGGCGACGTGCGGGCGTTCGAGTTTCTCCGACTCGTCGCGCGGGTGGACGCCCTGAACGTTGGGCACTTCGTGCGGCGCCGGGAGATAGTCGATCACGCCGTTGAGCAGCCGTTGCACGCCGATGTACTTCAGCGCCGAGCCGCAGAACACCGCGTTGCACTGCCGGCTGATGACGCCCGTGCGGATCCCGGCGCGGATCTCGTCGGCGGTCGGCTCCTCCTCGGCGAGGAACTTTTCCATGAGGTGGTCGTCGTAGTCCGACGCCTTCTCGATCATCTCGTGGCGCCAGAGTTCGGCGGTGTCGCGGAGTTCGGCGGGTATCTCTCGTTCCTCGACGGTGGCGCCGAGCTCGGTCGAATCAAAGTAATAGGCTTTCATCGTGATGAGGTCGATGATGCCCTCGAAGGTGTCGGCCTGCCCGATGGGGTACTGGACGGCGATGGGGTTGGCGCCGAGCCGGTCCTTGATGGTGCCGAAGGAGAACTCGAAGTCGGCGCCGAGCTTGTCCATCTTGTTGATGAAGCAGAGCCGGGGCACCTCATAACGATCCGCCTGGCGCCAGACCGTTTCGGACTGGGCCTCGACGCCCTCCTTGCCGTCGAACACGGCGACGGCGCCGTCGAGCACACGGAGCGACCGCTCAACTTCGATCGTGAATGGCCCCCGAGCTTGACCTCACCGCGAGTCCGCGCGACGCCATCCCCGGGACGTCATTAATTCAACAGCTTCAGTGGTCATCAAAACGCTCGGGAAGAAGGGGTGGCGAAGTCTGATGAAGTAGATGCTCGAAGCGGAAAAACGCGGTCCCCGATCGATTCCTCGTTGAGCATTCAGACACTGTTCAGAGCGACGCGGTGAGTATCGCCGAGATGCAGGCGAATCAAACGACCCACAACGTAAATCCACGGAGGAAAGACATCATGCGTTCATTGCTCATTGTCCTGGCTTTCATCGCGACGTCCGCCCAGGCGGGCGACGTCCGCGTGTACGAAATGGACGCGCACGGCAACATCCAGTACCAGA
>CAZTEE010000314.1:0-1545 GCA_964611775.1 uncultured Phycisphaeraceae bacterium
TGGCCCACGGCAGCGTGCTCACCACCCACGCGCTGCCGACCAGCTCGTCACCGATCCACCGCGGGCTGTTGGTCCGCGAGCGCTTGCTGTGCGAGCGTTGTGAACCTCTCCGGGCGCATGTGTCACCTCCGCCGATACCCTCGGCCCCATACACACTGCAACCCGCGCGCCCGCAGCGGCGCCCGACAGACCGTACGCGCGGCGTCTGATAGCCCGGGAATCGGCGCCGACGAGGTGTCACACTGTCGATTTGGCAGTGGAGAAAGCATCGCGCTGGATCAGTCGCGCGAATCGGCCGTCACGCGTTCGCCGGCGGCAGCGCACAATGACAACGCGCCACGTTGACGCTACGCGGGCACTCGCCCGTCACATACGCGCACAGGTCGGCGCTTTTGATCCCGAGGTACTCGAATTTGGTGAAGTCAAAGTCGTTTACAAACCCGTCCTGCTCGACCGCCGGCGCGAGCGGGCCGAGGAACTCAATCTTAGGCCCGAGCCTTCCCCGGCCGGGGGTATGTACACCGCGACCTCGATGCGCGGCTTGCCGTGGTGCGATATCTCGCGCGGAAAAATCAACGCCCCTTTCTTTTCTGTAAGATAACGTTTGACGCAAGAATATTTTACTCGAACACCCGCCCATGCTTCGATCGGCATAATCACGAAAAAGTACACAACCCGCCGGTCCCGGTCAACAGAAGAACAAACCATCTTCGCGGCGTGCGTCAGGCCGACTCTTCAAGTATCGAGGCATAGTCGACGCGCCGGCCGGCGAGCGTCGCGTCGAGCGGGACCGGGTTGACATCGAACTCGATGCGGAGTTCGGACCGGATCTCGTCCGCGGCCGACGCCACGGCGCTGCCTTCGTATCCCTCGCCGAAGATCGTGCTGAGCCGGCTAATATTGTCGAAGGGACTGTTTTCACCGTTGTCGAAAGTCGCGCAGCAGTCCAGCCAGTGACGGATCGGATCGTTCACGAGCAGCTTCGGGTCCACGCCCGGGACTGCGGCGAAATGCTTGAGCGCGCTGACCACGCGGAACAGCAGCGATGCATAAGCCTCCGCGTGGCTCGCGCCGACGCCGGTTCGGCCGGTCTTCGAGGAGATGGCGATGTACGCTTCCGCCGCTGCAAGCCCGCTCGGCGGGGCGACCCTGAATTCGCCGGGCAATGAAGCCCAAGGCATGATCAGGCAGGTGTCGCGCTCGAGTTCCAGTGTGGCGCGCTTCTGCTTGGACGATCCGGCCGAGGGTCGGAATTTGATGGAATATCCGGCGCGCGCAACACTCGTAATGTCGGTCATCGCAATACTCCGTGCCGGCTGTCGATCCGCGAGCAAGGACGCCGGCGAGCCGAACACCCCTGGCGGAACCTGAGATCATCACCTCTTTATTCGCCGAAGTCAAGACTTTGCTCCACGAAATCAGGCGAAACACTCACTTTCGACACCGATCTCCGCCCGCTTCTGACGATCGAATGTCCTATTTTATCACCGCGTCGGGGCGCACCTCTTGCGCACGGGTCCGGTATTCGGCGATGAGATATCGCCC
>CAZTEE010000315.1:0-1545 GCA_964611775.1 uncultured Phycisphaeraceae bacterium
GCTTGCCGACCATCAGCACCAGCCCGCGCCGGCTGCTGTGATCGTGCTTGTGCAACTTCAAATGACCGGCGATCTGATTGATACGCTCGGTCAACATCGAAATCTGAACCTCCGGCGAGCCGGTGTCCGAGTCGTGCCGACGGCTCTGACCGATGACCTGTTGACGTTCTTGCAGTTCCAGCGCCATGAATATTCCCGCCCGTGCTCCGGGCTGACTTACGCCGAGCGCCGACCGACATGCCGACGCCGACCGACCTCCGCGACACGATTGACCGATTCCGCATCCCGTCACCGGCGTTCCCGCCCGACGGGTCAAGCCACACATCCTAGTGCACGCCCCACCGGGCATCAACCGGGCGCCGACCCAGCCCCGACGCCCGGTCGGGTCCGCCCGCCAGCCTCGCGTTCATCCCGACGGTACCCTTCTGCCCGCATGGAACTCTCCCGCCGCGCCCGATCCCTCCCTTCGTCTACGACGCTCGCCGTGCTCGGGCGGGCGAAGGAACTCCGCGCCCAAGGCGTCGACGTGCTCGCGTTCGCCGCGGGCGAGCCGGATTTCGTCACCCCTGAGCCGATCCGCGCCGCCGCGATCCGAGCCCTCGAAGCCGGGATGACCTTCTACGCCCCCGTCCCCGGCGACCCCGACGCTCGGGCCGCGATCACGGACAAACTCACTATCGAGAACCAGATCCCCGGCGTAACCGCAGACCACATCGTCATCACCACCGGCGGCAAACACGCCCTCTACCTCGCATTCCAGGCCCTCCTCGACCCCGCCCTTCACGACCGCCCGGCCCCAGAGGTCATCGTCCCCACCCCGGCGTGGGTCTCGTACGCCCCGCAGATCCGCCTCGCCGGCGGGCGCGTCGTAGAACTCCCCGCCGCTGCCGATCAGGGGTTCAAGGTCACTCCCGAGCAGATCGCCGGCGCGATCAACCCGCAGACCCGCGTCTTCCTTTTCAACTCGCCCAGCAACCCCTGCGGCGTGACCTACTCCCCCGACGAGGTCGCCGCGATCGCCCGCGCTCTCGCCGAAGCCGCCCGCGCGGTCGCCCCCGACCTGGTGGTCGTCACGGATGAAATTTATGAAAAACTAGTCTTCGACGGCGCCCGGCACGTCTCCCTCGGCTCGTTCCCCGAAATCGCCGAACGCACCGTCACAATCAACGGGCTTTCAAAGGCGTACGCGATGACCGGCTGGCGCGTCGGCTACCTCGCCGGGTCGGGGGAGTTCGGCCTCTCAGTCGCCGCCGCCGTCGCACGCCTGCAGAGCCAGACCACAACCAGCATCCCCGCGTTCATCTACCCCGCGATCCGCGTCGCGCTGACGCAATGCTCGGGCGAGATCGAAAACATGCGCGCCGCGTTCGAAACCCGCGGCGCCGTGATGTACGAACGCCTCGTCACCATGCCCGGCTTTGTCTGCCCCAAGCCGACCGGCGCGTTCTACCTCTTCCCCGATATCGCAGCGTTATTCGGCAAGGTGAGCTCGGGCGGACGCCGAATCGAATCACCACTCGATTTCGCCGAGGCTCTGCTGCTCGA
>CAZTEE010000316.1:0-1539 GCA_964611775.1 uncultured Phycisphaeraceae bacterium
ACATCGCGGCGTAGTTCGATCGCGGCGAGCGTGGCGGGCAGGCCCGCGGCGCCGACCATCGCGGCGACGACGAGATCGGCTTCAACCTCGCGGACGAGGCGCTCGGCGGCGTCGGGGCCGGTGCGGACATTCACGCCCGGGGGCGTGTCGGAAGTCTCGCCGGCGAGCGCGAGATCACGCACCCCCGATCGCGAGGCCTGCTCGAAGAGAGCCTGGGCGTTGTTGCCCGCGGCCAGCCCGACGATCTCGTGCCTGATCGGATAGCGCCCGGCGCGGTGCTCTTCGTTGAGGTGCTCGATCACGTCGATGGTCTGCGCGCCGATCGAGCCGGTCGCGCCCAGCACTATCACACGTCGGGTTGTGTCGTAATAGTCGGGCATGTAGCGGTCACTCGGTCGCGGCGGCGGGTTCGACGGCGGGTTTCGAGGCGGTTTTCTTGGAGCGTGATTTTCTCGGGGCGCTCGGCTTCTTCGCCGGGGCGGGGGCTTTCTTTCGGGTTGATTTCTTTGCTGCTGCGGGCTTCTTCGAAGCGGGTTCTGAGATGTTCGGATCGTCGGCGACCATGCCCGCTTTCGCCTTGCGTGTGCGCGCGGGCTTCGGGGCCGGGCTTGGCTTTGCTTCCGTAGGCGCGGATTCGGCTGCGCGTACCGGGGCGGGTTTTTCGGGCTTTGCTTTAGCGGGTTGTTTCGGCGCCGACATGCCGGGCATCGGCCGCGCGTCGTCGATGAGATCGGTGGAAGGTTTGTCAGATGCTCTGCGTTTGGGTGGTGGGGCGACCTCTGCGGGGTCGAGATCCCACGAATCGCCACGGGATCCGAGTCGGGACGCCGGCGCAGGAGTGCCGGCCTGGCCGTTGAGGGTCGCGGGGGTTGGCTCGGCCACCGAGTCGGATTTCGGCTTGCGTCTGGTGTCGAGGCGCTCGGGATCGGCGGTGGCATCGTCATCGTGGGCGGCGATGTCGGATGATTCGGCGGATTTGAACTCGCCGTCCTGCTTGCGACCGCGACGGCGTCGACGGCGACGCCGCTTCTTCTTGCCGTTGGCTTCACTTTCGGCAGGTGCACCGGAATCGGCGTGCGCGTCCGATCCGCCCGTCGGCGCGTCGTCTTCGTCTTCGTCATCGTGGTCGGACACGATCGAAGCGTTGTCGGCGGCGGAGTCGGTGGTTATTGAGGCGTTGTCGGCGTCGGGCTGCTTCTTGCCGCGGCGTCGGCGCCGACGACGCTTCTTCTTAGATCCGCCCGCCTCGTCGCCGGAGCCGATGCCCTCGGCGAGATCGAGGATCGGCGCGGGCTCGTCGATGATTTCTTCCTCTGCGTCCGGCTCGGCCTCGGCGCGGTCCATTTCGCGCTGTTCGTCCTCGAACGAATCCACGATCGAGTCTGCGCCGACGGCGTTGTCCCACACGACGGCCGTGGGCGTCTCGGCGAGTCTGGGCAGGCGGTCTATTTCTACATCCGCGCCGCGGTCGTCGTAGGCGTACATCGTCACGCGATCGACGGGGATTGTCTCGGAGACGCGCACCCGCACGCTCTTGCC
>CAZTEE010000317.1:0-1529 GCA_964611775.1 uncultured Phycisphaeraceae bacterium
GGGGTCGAAGACCAAAAATATAAGAAACACTGTGAAGAGCATGAGCGTCCCGAGCGCGACACGCCGCGCCGCACGGGCCCGCCAGCCGGAGAGAAGCCAGACGCCGAGGGCGATCTCGAAGAAGACGAGCGCGGCGACGAGCAGATATGTCTTGAACCCGAGTCCGTTCACGCCGATCCGGTCGAGACTGTGCTGGAGCACGAGGATCGTCGCTGCGGGCGACGACGCTTTCGCGATCGCCGAGAGCATGAGCACGAAGCCGACGGCAGGTGCGGCGATCGTCTGGCAGATATCAACGGCGCGCTTAGAATACACCGAGGCCGCCGGTCGGCTCTGTGACATGTCCATGATTGATCCAATAGAAATGCCAGAGTGATCGCTCGGGATCCCAATAGAGATGAATGAGCAGGCTATGCCAGCGTTGATTGCCGCCGAGGACTCCGAGTAGGGCTGTCCCGAAGAGGGCGCTGCCGTCACGATCGATCACGTTCTGAAGCGAAGCAGGCGGAAGCCAATGGGGTTCGCCGCCGCCGGTCGTCGAGCTTCTCCAGAGTTCCATTCCGGCCCAGGATTCATAGGCAGGGCCTTCCGCGGAGCGGACGCGCGTGAAGAAATGGCTGGCGCCGTCATCGGCGGCGATGGCGACGGGTCTGAATAGATCGTTGGCATACTTCAATGTCGCTGAGAACATCGCCGCGTGGTACTCCTCCGCGGTCAAGTCGGGCGGCATGGGGGCGCCGACATAGTGCTCGTATCTCGCCTCGCGGATGGATCGGCGGAGGATCCGGCGGAGTTCTTCGTCGGGCACGGATTCGATCGCCAGTGTGCATCCGCGGGAGCGCATCCATTCCGCGAAGCCCTCGGCGTCGAGCGTCGCGCGGTAGCCGATCCATGTCGCGATGGTGTGTGCGAACGCAGCCCGCTGCTCGTCCGTGACCTCGGCGCCGATGACCTGTTCGGGGAACTCGGCTGATTCTGCGATCTCGGAACTCAAGGCGTCCGTGCGGCTCGCGTCGAGTGTGGGCAGCTCGGTGAATGTACGGGCGCTCGTTCGTGCGGCCGCGATCTCATTCTCGGTGACATAGTCATTTGTTGGTCGGTGGCGGTACAGGAGCACACCCGCGGCGAGAATCGCCAGCAATCCGGCGACTGCAGTAATAGTTTTATTTTTTGTTGAAGTCATCGCTTGCTATTGGAGCAATCTGTCTGTCAGGATGCCAACTGACAACCACTGCCTGGACTCTCAGACTCTGTAGAGCAACGACAGACCAACACGCCCGGTTGACCAGTCACGGGACAGCACCATCCGACATGTCTGAGCTTCAATGAGCACTTGAACCCAGGCGTCGGACATTCCGAACTCGATTTGCAAGCGTCCGGGAGTGGGGCTCCGACACCCTCGTCGTCCGGGTCTGGCGCGGTGGGCAGGCCGTCGTCGCCGCCCGGGCCGCCCGGTGAGTCCTGGGCGATCGCCACGCCGATGACGGCGAAGCCGGCGAACGCCAGTGCGGCGGCGAGGAACAGTCGCG
>CAZTEE010000318.1:0-1521 GCA_964611775.1 uncultured Phycisphaeraceae bacterium
GTGACCTTCAGCGGCGTGGGCCTGACGCTTGTCGCGAGCGAGGGCGCTGTGCTGACCGATTCGCGGTTCCTCGGCGTCGGCGTCAGTGTGAGCGGCGAGTCGCAGGAGCTCTCGATCCTCGACACAGCCTTCACTGGCGGCTCGCTCGCCATCGATGTGCAGGGCGAGACCGACAACCTGCTCATCCGCGGCGTGACGATGCAGAGCGTCGTCAACGGTCTGCGATTCGGGGCGGAGATCTCCGGCCTCGTGCTCGAAAACACGGTCGCGGGGACGGGCGTCGGCGTGGGTGTCGAGGTCGGCGCCGCGTTTACGGGTTCGATCGCGCGGAACGATGTGAGCGGCTTCGCCACGGGTGTTCTGCACACGGCGCCGGCGCCGCTGTCGGCCAACTTGATCCATGGGAACGTCGTCGGCGCGGAGTCGCACTCGGCGAGCATCGAGAGCGGTCTCGGTTTCTTCGGCGACGACCTGTCGCCGAACGAGATCGTCGGCAACCAGACGGGCGTCGTGCTCCACGGTTGGATGCGGAACCAGATTGTTCGAGGCTCGCAGCTCGGTGTGACCGGCTCGGGCGTTCTCGGCGGCGTCGATCTCGACCTCGCCAACCGGATCGAGGGGAACGAGTTCGGCGTCGATTTCGAGGGCGTCATCCGCTTCAACCGCATCGGCGCCAACGCGGTCGGCGTTCTCGCCAACGACGCCCAGCTTGTGCACAACAACCTGCTGCTCCGCAACAGCGAAGTGGCGATCCGCATCGACGGCGCCGAGCGCATCGTGGCGAGCCACAACACCTTCTTCGCTTCGGCCGGCGCCGGCGTCGAGGCGATGAACGGCGCTGCGGAGATCGAGCTCCGCGGCAACATCTTCTGGTCAGGCGCCGAGGCGGCGCTTGAGATTGCGGAGGACAGCCAGTCCGGCGTTGGGCGCTGCGATCATCCGGTTTGCGGGCGTCGAGTTCAGCGATTTCGTCGACTGGTATGAGCTGGGCGTCTTCGACCAGAATTCGATCGGGCAATCCGCCGCGGCGCCCGACTTTGCGATGCCGCGATTCATGCACGCGGAGCGCGACGACTTCCGCATCTTCGATCCCGGCGCTGGCCGCCGCTTCGACAGCCCGACGGTGGATTCCTCCGATCCGCTCACCGATCTCGGCGCTGTGTTCCGCAACAACCTGCTGGCCAACGCCGACTTCGGCGCCGGGCTCTCGGGCTGGAGCGCTGCTGGCGGACAGATCACGCCTGCCTCGTCGGCGCTGACGGGCGGGGCGTTCTTCAGCGCGGCGGCTGGCGACACTGTCGAGACGACGCTCCACCTCGTCGACGATGCGGGGTTCGAGGCGGCGGCGCTTGATGCGGGCTTCCTCCGCGCGGTCTTCGGCGGGCGTTTCCGCGCCGGCAGCGCGCTTCCTGCCCAGGGGCTGCTGACGCTGAGCTTCTTCGCCGATCCGGAGGACGCCGGCGATCCGCCCGTTTTCCTTGAGAGTTTCACAGTTGATGCCGCCGCGGGGGCTGGTCGCTG
>CAZTEE010000319.1:0-1508 GCA_964611775.1 uncultured Phycisphaeraceae bacterium
CCGCGCGGAAACGGATGATGTCGGTGACGGGTCGGAGGAGGTCGCCGAGCCAGCCCCCTGGGTGCCGACGGGCGAAGTCCTCATGGCTGAAAGCAAGCCGACGGCTGGCGGCGAGGGAGAGCGCGTCGCCGAGCGCCAGCGTTGCTGTGGTTGAACTAGTCGGCGCAAGCGCCAAAGGGCACGCTTCTTCGACGACCCCGATCGAGAGCGCTACGGTGGCGATGCGGTCGAGGGCGGCGCCCGGCGCGCCTTTCGTGATCGACACGATCGGGACGTTGTCCTGCCGGAGTATCGCCGCGAGCGCGACGAGTTCGGCGGTCTCGCCGGAGTATGAGAGCGCGAGCAGCAGGTCGCCGCGCCGGAATCGGCCGAGGTCGCCGTGGGCGGCTTCGGTCGGATGGACCCAGTGCGACGGGACGCCGACACTCGCGAGCGTGGCGGAGATCTTCTGCCCGATCAGTCCCGACTTGCCCACGCCGGACACCACTACGCTCCCGCCGGCGCGGGCGGCTTCGACCACGAGGTCAGTCGCGCGGACGAAGCGATCGTCGAGCAGGTCCGCCACGCGACGCACAGCGTCGGCCTCGGCGAGGATCGCGCCGCGGGCAAACTCGAGATCGTCCGTGAACGAAACTTCGGCGCCGGCGGGAGCGGCGGCGGGCGGGGTCGCGTCGATGGGGGCCTGGCGGGTCTTCACGGGGTATAGGGTACACTCGCTGCACGCCCGAAGCACACGGAGGCCGAGTGCACACGACCGACGATTACACAGTCCATCTGGACCAGTTCCACGGGCCGCTGGACCTGCTGCTCTACCTCGCGCGCAAGGCCGAGGTCGAACTCGCGACACTCCCGATCGCCGAGATCACCGACCAGTACATCGAGCACCTCCGCGGGATCGACCGCATCGACATCGACCTCGCCGGCGAGTTCCTCGTCATGGCGGCGACGCTGATGGAACTCAAGTCCCGGCTGGTCTCGCCGGGCGCGATCGGGGACGAATCGGACGACGCGGCCGCAGAGCCTGGCGCGGGCGATTCACGCGGTCGCTCGCGCGAGCCGGAGGACCTCCGGGCGGCTCTGATCGGGCAACTCCTCGCGTACAAAACTTACCGCGACGCCGCCGACGCCCTCGAACGCCGGGCGCAAGAGTGGAGCCGGCGTCACGCGATCACCCCCGCCGGGACCGACCGCGAGGCGATCATCGAAGCCGTGCAGCGGCGGAACGATTCGGTCGAACTCGAAGACATCGGGCTTTATGACCTTATGAGCGCTTACCAGGCGGTGCTCGAACGTGTGAACTTCGACCGACTCGGGTCGCACCACGTCACGCTCGACGACGACGACACTCCGATCGAGGAGCACGCCGCGGACCTGCTGGATCGGCTGGGGTCGCTCGGCGCGCCGACGCCGATGCGCGAGTTCTTCCGCGGGCGATCACGCGGGCAGGTGGTCGGCCTGTTCGTAGCGACGCTGGAATTGGTCCGCCGGCGTCGCGTGCGCGTCGAACT